>CAZIYN010000218.1:0-3706 GCA_964543495.1 uncultured Dehalococcoidales bacterium
AATCACGCCCGGAAGAATCTCCCTGGGATATTTATATCGCGGCTCTTAGTGAAAGCAGGAGGCTGGCATGTATAAAGATAGCCGAACGAAGATATGCGATTAACTCGGCTCCGACATTTCTGTACTACTTTACCTGGGAGACCGATTATAACGACGGTTTTCATAAAGCCTGCCATGCCCTCGAAATACCGTTCGTTTTCGATACTACGGATGATGTTCCTCTTACCGGTACGCGTCCGGACAAGCACGAACTGGCGGCGAACGTGAGTACCGCCTGGGCGACCTTCGCCCGCAATGGGAATCCCACTCATCCGGGGATTCCCGGATGGCAACCGTACACACCGGACAACCGCTACGTGATGCTGCTGGACGTACCCTGCCACGGAGAAATCGACCCTGATAGAGACGAAATCGACGCCTGGGAAGGGCTGGATGTCATTCCTTAACTTGTTTATAAAGAGCACTTAAGATGGCTGAATCGAAGTATAATAAACTTTTTCTAACCGAACCGGAGTTGGTGAATAAACCGATGGTGGAGATGAAGCACCCGGCTGCATATATAGACAGCGCTCTCCACTTCGGAGCCGATACGGATTTCTCAATGGCATGGAGATATATCACCGAACCGATTCTTCTCGACAGAGTCCCGCACGCTCACGATTTCAACCAGTTCCTCTGTTTTTTCGGAGGTAATCTCGAGAATATGTTCGATTTCGATGCCACCATAGAGCTATATCTTGGTAAAGAGCAGACACTGCACCTTATTGAGAAAGCCACGGTTGTCTTCATTCCGAAAGGTATGCACCACTGCCCGTTAAATTTCAAGAGAATAGGTAAGCCGGTACTGTTCCATCCGATTGCCCTGACGCCGGCCTACTACAGCCAGTTCGCCGAAAGCCGCAGAAGGACTCAATAATAGAGAAGACAGAATTAAACCGCCAACCCTGCGAGGTATCCCGCCCTGACCGCCTCCGGTAGTTTCCCGATTTCAGCGCAGTCGCCGGCAATATATATCTCTAAACCGGAACCTTTTAACTGCTCTGCCACCGTATTGTCCGGTTCGACTCCCAGCGCCAGCACAACGGCTTCGGCATCGATAGTAAAACACCGTCCCCCGGACTCCATAATGATACCGTTTTCGGTTATCTCTTTAACGTTAGTCCCTGTCAGCACCTCTATATCGAGAAGTTTCAGGGTTTTAAGCAGGGCGAGGTAATAAAACGGCAGTGTCACGGCATCACCCGCTATGGTGTCCAGCATCTCCACTATGGTAACGCTGTTACCGTTGACTGCAAGCATCTCGGCAGTCTCGCAGCCGGTAACACCACCGCCGATTACAACCACCTTTTTGCCCGAAGGCATATCGCCGCCGAGAACCTGCCAGGCTGTAACCACATTGCTGCCCTCGATACCGGGTATCGCCGGTTTCAGCGGTCTGGCTCCGGTGGCGATTATCACCGCGTCCGGCTTCTCATCAGCAACTATTTCAGGAGTGAGTTCGCTATTCACAACCGAGACTCCCAGCTTTTCAAGCTGTCCCTTTTCGAAATCGAGGAACATCACGAATTCGTCTTTACCCGGAGGCAGGCAGGCAAGGTTCAACTGCCCGCCAAGTCTATCTTTCTCATAGAGGATTACCCTGTGTCCCCGGCTTGTAGCAACGCGTGCCGCTTCCATACCGGCGGGACCTCCGCCGGCAACAATTACTTTCTTTGCCTTCTCACCTTTCGTCAGCCTGTAAGCCTCCTCGTTACCGGCAGCCGGATTGATGGCGCACCTCAGCGGGCTCCCGTCCGTGGAGGCGAAGCAGTTCTCACAGCCGATGCAGTGCCGGATTTCCTTCTCCCTGCCTTCGTTTGCCTTCTTCGCCCACTCGGGGTCGGCGATAAGCCCCCTGCCGATGCACACCATATCGGCTTTATTCTGACTTATTATCTCCTCGGCAAGGCCGGGAGTTACTATTCTGCCCACGGTCATCACCGGAATAGAGACAGCCTTCTTAATCGGGGCTGCCAGGTAGACGAGTTCTCCACGCTGCTCGCTCTTTGGAGACTCGGTCAGCGGCTTGACGCTGTTTTCGGAGAGTCCTCCGGGATTTGCTCCGTGGGAGACATTGAGAGCTTTAATTCCTGCTGATTCCAACCGCTGCGCAATCCGTATTGCGTCATCAACGGTCAACCCGCCTTCTATATATTCCATACCACTGACACGGCATATAAGCGGATATTCATCACCGACTTGTTCTCTCGTTTTCCTTATAATCTCAAGAAGGAAGTGCATCCTTCTATCGAAATCACCGCCGTATTCGTCTTGCCTGCGGTTCGATAGCGGAGAAAGCGACTGCTCGACCAGGTACTGGTGGCTGCAGTGGATACTTACCAGTTCGAAACCGGCTTCTTTAGCACGCCGGGCAGCCTCGGCGAATTTATCTTCGATAGCCCGTAGTTCGGCAATTGACAGTTCACGAGGAGCTTCAAATCCGGGAAACGGGTATGCAATCGCAGATACCGAAACGGGCTGTTCTCCGTCCGTTAATACCAGCTTCCCCTCCTTCAATCTACCCGCCATCCTGCCGGCGTGATTCAACTGGATACCGGCCCTGGCACCGCCTGCCTTTATCGCTTCCGCCAGTCTGCAGAGTCCGTCAATGTATTTATCATCATCGATATAAGTATCCGTATAGCCGTGCCTGCCCAGCGGGGTATCGACTATGCAGTCCTCGACGATTACCAGTCCGGTACCGCCTTCAGCTCTCGCCGCGTAGTAATCAATCATCCTATCGGTCACGTACCCGTTTTCAGGATAGCAGGAGGTCATGGGAGGCATAACGACCCTGTTCTTTACCTCCAGACCACCGATGTTTACCGGCTTAAATACATGTTGATAATTGCTCTTTGCCATATTTCTCCCTGGTTAAATTACTCCCTCATTAATCAACTGCACCCATTCATCGTCAGGGATTCCCAGCAACTTCGTATAAACGTAGTCGTTATGCTCGCCGATTAGTGTAGCTCTGCCGAGCTCATAAGACGTGTCCGACAGTCTGAAAGGAGGACCATGATAGAAAGGAATCCGCCCCACCGTCGGGTGTTCCAGTTCTTCGAAGTAATTGTAATGTGCCAGCTGAGGGTCTTCAGCCTGGTCTCTGGCATTTGAGACCACTCCGGCAGCAATTCCCGCCTCCTGCAGCATTTTCATAACTTCCTGCGGTGTATGTTTCTTCGTCCACCGTTCCACAATACTGTCTAATTCGTCTTCGCTCTGTTTCCTTCCCGCAAGGGCGTGATATCTATTATCTTCCGCCAGTCCGGGACTGCCGATAACACGGCAGAAATTCTTCCATTCATTATCGGTGAATACGGCGATAGCACACCACCTGTCATCGCCTTTACAGCGGTAAACGCCGTGGGGCGCCGCGTAGTCCAGGCGGTTGCCGCTGGCGGCAAAATCACGCCCATTGGCGGTGCAATCGAGAATCAAAGGAGTAATCATCTGCATCGAGGCTTCGTGCTGAGATTGGTCGATATACTGCCCCTTTCCTGTACGGCGTCTGTAGTCGAGGGCAGCGATGAGACTTATCGTATTGAACTGAGGCGCGATGAAATCGGTCAGGGCGCCGAAAGCGCCGGACGGAGCGCGGTCGGGCCAGCTAAGAATCGCGTCCACCCCGGAAAGGGCGGTCAGGATAAACCCCTGCCCGTGCTGC
>CAZIYN010000219.1:0-3676 GCA_964543495.1 uncultured Dehalococcoidales bacterium
GATAGTCGGAGCAAACGCTTTCAGGCACGAGTCCGGAATTCATCAGGACGGCGTTATAAAAATGCCTATTACCTATGAAATAATGGACCCGCGTACCGTGGGAATACCCAGCAGCAGCCTGGTGCTGGGTAAGCTGAGCGGCAGGCATGCCTTCAGGGAGAGGCTGGCTGAACTCGGTTATAATCTCGATGCTGAAGCTGTCGATAAAGCCTTCACGGCGTTCAAGGAGCTTGCCGAGAAAAAGAAATCGGTTACCGATAAAGATATCGAATCGGTGGTTGCGGAGGAGAAGCGTACCGTCTCCGAGGTATATCACCTCGACCGCATACAGGTAACCTGCGGTGATAAAGGAGTACCTACGGCGGCGGTAAGGTTGACCGCTCAGGACGGCGAGGTTGTGGAAGATGCCGCGCTGGGAACGGGACCGGTCGATGCCGTTTATAGAGCTATAAACAGGCTGGTCGGCGTGGAGAATGAGCTGACCGAATTCAGTGTAAAATCCGTTACCGAAGGTATCGATGCTATCGGTGAAGTCCTTATCAGGATAGAAAGCGAGGGCATATCGTATACCGGACGCGGCGCCGATACGGATATAATCGTCGCTAGCGCCAAGGCATACATTAACGCTCTAAACCGTTTGCTGGCTACTCAAAAATCCGGGTAGAATTCAGTTTTGCCGCATTTACAGAATTATACTGAATATTTTTAATACGTATTGAATATGCCAGCGGAGATACCTTCTGGTTTTTCCTGTTACCCGAGAAAGAAAAACAGGTTATTTAAAATGGTTGATAAACAAGAAAACTTACGAGAATTATTCAGACAACACTGGTTACACTGCCGCCATCTTGAGAGTGAAAGAGCATGGTTTATGAGCGGTTACGTAGTGTTACTCGGCGGTCTGACCGTTTTTATTGTCTATACCTGGGGAGAAGGTCTGGAGCTCATATATGCTTTCGTTTTACTCGTGCTTACAGGGGTAACTTTTTTCTGGCTGTTTAACACTATGCGGTGGATATATTCCTTCGAAAGCCATCGTACCAGAGTTAATACACTTGCGAGAATTCTCTGGCTGGAATCCGGCGAGATGGATGCGACACTGGACCCAACGATGAATATCTCCTCATTTACGGTTCTTCCCGAGTATTCTGGAAAGCATAATAGATTAAGAGGATTTGTAAGAAGTCTCAATAACCTGTTTCGAACCAGATACCTGTTCCTGGCTTTTTACCAGATGATGCTTCTGGGGTTGCTGTTATTATCGTTATTGATGCTGTACATTATCAACAATTCTTCTTTGTACCCATCGTTAGCGGTAAAGCCCTCTAGTCTGGCGCTCAACGCCTTTTTATGGGTTAGTATAATAGCCTGTATCGCGTTAATAACAGGGATTATTGTTACTTTCCGATGGAATCGGTCTTTACAGAAAATGGTGAAAATTCCAAATGCGGTCGTTGAAGGGTGCAACGGCGTCTGGGCTCAGAAGCAATATATTCCGGCGCTGGTTAAAGAAGCTGCATTGGGTAAGATAAATTTATGGGCTGTGGATAAAGCGAACAACATGAGATTAAAGGATGAGAAGACCAGGAAGTACTGGGAGTTTGCCTTGAGTAATGGCCTGACTCACTATATTAACAGTGATAAGGAGGAAGCCTATCGCAGTATTCCTAAAGGCGACTACGTCTTTGTGTTAACTCCTGACAGGTTTCATTCTGAGATTACCAGAACCTGGGTCAACAAGCTGGAAGCCGGAGGCAGAATAATAATCGAGAAACCACTTGAGGCTTGTATAAAATCAGCTGACGATTTGAAGGAGAACCTGGAAAAGAAAGGAAGAAAGGAAGCGGTCTTCGGTTTCGACCATTATCTGGCGAGAGTATATCCGTTTTTGAACGATAATATCCACTATTTGAAGAATATAGAGGATATCACGAATATCGAGTTTTACCTTCTGGAAGCCGGGTCGATTCCTGCGGAACGTAAAGATGCTCTGGAAGAGGGGGTGGTTTTGGACCTTCTTTGTCATTGCCTGGCTGTAACCGGGGCGGTAGTTGATTTTGATATCACTCCCTCGGTAGATACCTTACAATCAGTTGATAGCCTGGAAATTGTACCGGCTCGGCATGCAAAAAGTCTAATTACAAGAGAAACTTTTGCCCGGATTGAATTCAGGGTTAAAGTAAAAGATAAAGATAATGATATTGGTGTTGTTGCATATCTCGGGAAGTGTGTTGGTAACGAGGATTACAAAATGATGAAAATATATGGTACAGATAACGAAAGAATAGAACTTGATTTGAATAAAGACATACTTTCTGTATTTGATAAAGCCGGTGAAGGAATAGCCGGACCGATAGCCCTTTATTCCGACCATGTCAAATCCTTCATTGGTGAGTTGCTATCAAGGGAGAAAGACATTACACTAACTTTGCCCGGAGTTATCAGTTTCGATGCTGCTTATGAAATTTTGAATATTACAAAAAGGGCAAAGGAACAGGTGAGAGGGGAATTACCTGAGTACGGGTGTCATACTGAATTGGAAACAATACTAGGCAAAATAGAAAAAGGGGAGTAGAAGTGACTTTAGCTGAGAAGATACTGGCGGCGCATGCCGGCAAAGAAAAAGTGAGTCCCGGCGATTTTATAAACGTCAGCGTTGATATGGTGCTTTCAAATGACATCACGGCACCTATCGCAATAAAGGAGTTCCGCCGTCTCGGAGTGGAGAAGGTTTTCGACCCGAATAAAATCGTGATGGTCGCCGACCATTTCGTGCCCAACAAGGATATTATCTCCGCTGAAAATGCCAAGATGATGCGTGAATTCGCCAGAGAGCAGGGAATAATCTATTTCGACGTGGGCGAGATGGGAATCGAGCACGCCTTGCTGCCGGAGCAGGGGCTGGTGCTTCCCGGCGAGGTGGTTATAGGAGCCGACTCTCATACCTGCACTTACGGAGCGGTGGGGGCTTTTTCCACCGGGATGGGTTCCACGGATATAGCCGCGGCGATGGCTACGGGTGATATCTGGATGAAAGTGCCTTCTACCATCAAGTTCGTCTATAACGGCAGTCTCGGTAAATGGGTGGGCGGCAAGGACTTAATCCTTTATACAATAGGTCAGATAGGCGTGGACGGCGCCCTTTACTCGGCGATGGAATTCACCGGAAAGGCGGTATCCGCCCTTTCGATGGACGGAAGGTTCACGATGGCCAATATGGCTATCGAAGCCGGGGCGAAAGCCGGTATATTCAGGGTGGACGGAAAGACTTCCGCCTACCTCAAGCTGAGAGCGAAGCGTCCTTACACCGTGTACGAACCGGATAGCGATACCGAATACGCCCAGGTAATCGAGTATGACGTTTCTAAACTGGAGCCGCAGGTATCCTTACCTCACCTGCCTTCGAACGCGAAACCCGTAAGTAAGGTGGGAGATATCGAGATTCAGCAGTCGGTAATCGGCAGCTGTACCAACGGGCGTTTCGAGGACCTGTGGCTGGCGGCTCAGGTGCTGAAGGGCAAGAAGGTGCATAAGGACGTGCGCTGCATTATTATCCCAGGCACCCAGCAGATATACCTCGAAGCGCTGAAAGAAGGACTTATCGAGACATTCGTGACAGCGGGCGCGGCGGTGAGTACGCCGACCTGCGGTCCCTGCCTGGGAGGGCACATGGGAG
>CAZIYN010000220.1:0-3663 GCA_964543495.1 uncultured Dehalococcoidales bacterium
GGGCTACCGTCTTGCCTATGCCCTGGTAAGACCTCCGGGGCACCATGCCGAGCCTGCCGCATTCGGCGGTTTCTGTTATTTTAATTCGGCGGCGGTGGCTGCCCACCTTCTCAGTACCTACAGAAAAGTGGCGATGCTGGACATAGACTACCATCACGGCAACGGGCAGCAGCAGATATTCTATGAGCGTTCCGATGTTTTAACTGTCTCGATTCATGGTCATCCGAGCTTTGCATACCCTTATTTCAGCGGCTTCGCGGGTGAAAAAGGAAGAGGAGAAGGGAAAGGTTTCAACCAGAATTATCCTATGCCGGAGTATATCGGCAACGAGAAATATTACCAGACACTCGGTGAAGCGTTAAAGAGGATTAAAAGATTTCGCCCCAGGTATCTCGTCATTCCGCTGGGACTGGACACCGCCAAGGAAGACCCCACCGGAAGCTGGAGTATGGAGGCGGAAGACTTCCGGACTTTCGGAAATATGATAGGCTCGCTGGGGCTGCCGACGCTGGTTGTCCAGGAAGGCGGTTATGATACCAGAGTACTGGGCACCAATACGCTGAATTTCTTCAAAGGGCTGTGGTCCGCTACTTATGATAGAGAATACCGGTAGCAATACTCCGCCCTTTAGTAGCTGGTCGAAGAAACGGCTGGATTAACATATTCGATAATACAGCTGCAGCATACCGGTCCTGTCGCCGTCACCTCCAGTTCCTTGATTGCGGGACCTTCTCCATGGCACGGAACGGTTTTACTCCGGTTACGACGACGTTCTGAGTGCCTTCGCGCCTGGAAATCCTGCCTTTTATCATCAGGAACGGCGACTTAAACTCATATTCGTTCTGCTCATAGACTCCGGGAAAGACCATCAGCGGAATCAGTCCGAACTCGTCTTCGAGCGTTATAAACACCACTCTGCCGTGCGGTCTCTGACGGCGGATAACCAGCCCCGCCGTGGTTACCGCAGTACCGTCCCTCAGCCCGACTATATCCCTGCTGCACTGGAAACCTCTGCCGAAACGGGGACGCAGCCTGGCCATTACATGACCGTCAGGGAAAACGCCCATAATGCTATACTCTCCCCTCATCCGTTCCCAGTCGCCGGGGGCTTCCAGTTCCGGCAGGTCCTGCTCCACGGGGAGCGGCAGCAGAAGCTGGGAGTTGACCGGGCGGTAGCGGAGCCCGATTTCCCATTTAACCTTTCTGCGATTCGGCTCGATACAGTCGAAAGCCCCGGCACCGGCCAGATTGAGGGCGACTTCCTCCAGCACACCGGTACGCTCCAGAAAACCGCCGATGCTCCCGAACGGCCCGCCTTCTTCTCTGCCGTCTTCTATCGCCTTTGCCGAGGCTTTGCCAAGACCCATGACATTCAGAAATCCCAGCCGCAGGGCACCGTTTTCTACAGTGCATATCGCCCGGCTCAGGTTGATATCCGGGTTAAGCACCATTACGCCGTGCCTCTTGGCGTCTTCCTTCAAAGTCTCCAGGTTATAGAAGCCCATCGGCTGCTGGTTGAAAATGGCAACGAAAAACTCCAGCGGGTAGTAATACTTCAGCCATGCCGACTGATAAGCGGTCACCCCGAAAGCAAAAGCGTGAGATTCAGGGAACATGTACTGTCCGTTGAACTTCTTAAAGACCGTTTCCGCCGCATCTTCGCCCACTCCCCTGCTGCAGGCCCCTTCAAGGAATTTCCGGCGGTACTGCTCAATCATCTCTTTATTATGCCTTCTGCCGAAGGCGCGGCGCATGCTGTCGGCCTCGCTCGGTGAAAAACCGGCGACATCTATCGCCAGCTGGTTTACCTGGTCCTGAAACAGGACAACACCGAGAGTACGCTCCAGCGCCCGCTGTTCCAGCGTATGGTCGTACTCCACCGGTTTTCTGCCGCTGCGCCGGGCAAGGTACTCCTGCACCCCGTGATTTACGCCCACGCCGGGCCTTACCGCTCCTACCTCGTGCGCCATATCCAGCAGGTTGCGAGGCTTCAGACGGGTAATGTTCTGCATCTGCGCCGAAGACTCTACCTGGAATATGCCGATGGTGTCCCCGCGGCACAGCATATCGTAGATGGCGGTGTCCCTGAAGTCGATCCGTGACATATCTATCCTCTCGCCGGTCCTTTCCTTTATCAATTCCACCGCCTCCTGGAGCTGGGACAGGGTACCCAGGGAAAGAAAATCTATCTTGACGAATCCGGCATCGTCGATGCTGTCCTTATCCCACTGGCAGACGTAGCGTCCCTCTATAGCTCCCCTCTGCACCGGCACGATATCTGTCAGCGGACTCGAGGAGATTACCATGCCGCCGGGGTGCTGCCCCATATACTTTGGAAACCCGTCAAGCTCCAGCGCCAGCCTTATCAGGTCGCTCCATCCCGGAGCGTCTATTTTATTCATGAAACCGGGCATTTTCCGCATCTCGGACTCCAGCTTCTTTGCCCTGCCCCAGTCGGTCTGCTTGGCAAGCCGGTCTATCTCCACCTGCGGCAGTCCCAGAGCCTTGCCCAGGTCTCTGACCACCCCTCTTATTCTATATGTGGCGATTGTCCCGGTAAGGACGGCCCTCTCCCAGCCCCATTTCTCATGCGTCCTGAGTATAAGCTCCTCCCGGATACTGCGGGGGAAATCGAGGTCGATATCCGGGACGTTAGTCATCATATCCTCGGGGAGAAACCTTTCAAGCGAAAGGTTATACTCCAGCGGGTCGATATGGGAGAGGCCGATAAGGTAGCCCACCAGCAGGGCTACCGATGAGCCGCGGCCCCTCCCCGGTGGATTTTCTTCGACTGTTAAAGACGGGTCGCTCAGCCCCTGGTCTATCATCACTTCCCGCCCCAGCCTGATTACATCGTGGTACAGCAGGAGAAAGCCCGCCAGTCTGTACCTGTGAATCAGCCGGAACTCCTCATCAAGTCGCTGTTTTACCCGTGGAGTCACCGCGCCGTAGCGTCTTACCGCCGCTTCGAAACACAGCTTTTCCAGGTAACTCTCCGGCGTATGCCCTTCCGGCGCCTCGTAATCAGGGAAAGTATAGCTGTGGTCGCTGGTCAGGTCGAAAGTGCACCGTTCGGCGATTTTCACGGTATTCTTAACGGCTTCGGGACATTCCCGGAACAGCTCATACAGTTCTTCCTTCGGTCTCAGGTAAAACTCCGAGTTCGGACGGCGCTCCCGGTGGGTCTCTTCCAGGCTTTTACAGTTTTTAATCGCCACCAGGCAGTCCTGCAACTGGTGCCTTTCACGGATATGATAGTGGACGTTACCCGTGGCTACCAGCCCGGCACCCGTCTCCCTGGCCAGCGCAACCAGTTCTTTATTGCGTTCGGAATCGCCGAAGACCAGGTTCTGCTGGAGCTCGATAAAGTAGTTATCCGGGCCGAACCATTCCAGGTACTGCCGGACGAGGTCACGGGCTTCGGAAAACTTTTCTTTCACTACCAGTTGCGCCAGTTCTCCGCGCGGGCAGCCGGAAAGCACAATAAGACCTTCCGTATGAGACGGCAGGAGGTCCGGAGGCAGTTCGGGGCTGTTGCGCTCACCGGCATTGTGAGCGGCGGTTATAAGACGGCAGAGGCTGGCATATCCCTTTCTGTTTTCAGCCAGCAGAGTCAGGTGAAAGCCGCCTTTCAGGGTTATCTCGGGACCGATGATGCCCCGA
>CAZIYN010000221.1:0-3658 GCA_964543495.1 uncultured Dehalococcoidales bacterium
CCCTCCCGCGGACCGGCATATATCTGGAGTTTATATTCTTCAAGGAAAACAGACATCCTGGAGTACAAATACTCCGGCAGGTAGATGGTACCGATAACGTGTTTATAGCCGTTCATCAGTGTTTCCAGGTCCATTTTCGGAATGAAATTAAGCGAACCGTCCGTGCTATCTCCAGACCATTCTTTAGTTAACCTGTTTTCAGCCTTAATACGTTCGTAGAGTCTCGTCCCTTTCTGGACCGCAAGAAGACTTACATTTACGGTAATGATGCCGCTCCTCTGGACAAAATCAATCTGGTTCTGAAATACCGAAGGGGAATCGGAATCAAATCCGACGATAAGTCCGCACTGGACCTCCAGCCCGTGATTTTGCAGCGTTCTAACCGAGCTTAGCAAATCGCGATTCAGGTTTATCGTTTTCCCACATTCGATGAGGCTGTCTTCGTCTACTGATTCGATTCCAACGAATACCTGACAGAACCCGACATCGTACATCTGATTCATTAATTCTTCATCATCGGCAAGGTTAACAGAGGTCTGGGTATTGTACCAGAAGCAAAAGTTTTTCCTGTCCGACCACTTTTTAATCGCCGGCAGCAGTTCGTTCTTGGTGTGCCCCTTGTTCCCGATGAAATTGTCATCGACGACGAATACGCTCCCCCGCCAACCTGTGTTGTATATTGCTTCCAGTTCCGAAGTCACGTTGTCCACAGGTTTTATCCGGTGCCTGTCACCGCTCAGTACGGCAATATCACAGAACTCGCAGTTAAAAGGACAACCGCGACCGCACTGAACAGCCAGAGTTAAATAATCCTCGGTATCGATAAGCGACCATAATGGGGCCGGGGTATGCGATAAAGGAAGAAATTCTTCCGATCTGTAAATATGCCGGACGGAACCCGATTCGATGTCTGCAATCAGGGACGATATTACCGATTCGGCTTCACCGAGCACAAGGCAATCGATATCATCATAATCATCGTAATAGATGGTAAAAAGGGGGCCTCCGGCGACGATTCCGGTACCCAGTGCTTTACACCTGTCAACCAGACGGACAAGCGATTCCCTCTGGATGGTCATGGCGCTGATAAATACCCAGTCCGCCGATTCTATATCTTCGTCCTTCACGGAAGAGACATTCAAATCGAAAAGTTTAAGTTCCCAGTCCGGGGGCAGCATGGCAGCCACCGTTAAAAGGCCAAGCGGGGGGCAAAGAGCCTTTCTGGAAATGGATTTAATAGTCTCTTTAAGAGACCAGAAAGTATCAGGAAACTCGGGGTACAATAATGTAATTTTCATAACGAACCTTCTATCAGAACCGACATTATCGGTACTATTCGGTTTTGGTTGATAAATTTGATTGATATAGATTGCCGCGTCGCCCGCCAGAGGCGGACTCCTCGCAATGACAAAGGAAACCAACCAAATACAAATAACATTCTGATTATTATTCTTTTTTTACTTACCGGGCCGACATAATCCGCCTGCCGCCTTCCCAGATACGCTCCGTATCAACTTTTTCACGGAAAATCCGCAGTTCTTCTTCAGTGGGCGGCTCGGTATCCTTCAGGTCCGGCGATACTTTCAGGTCCCAGCTGACCTCCGCTTTTACCTGTTCGAGAGTTACTCCGACACCGCTGTGGACCGATTTAAGCACCATCTCGCAGTCCTCGAACTCGTAGTAGCCGAGATTTGTAATGACGGCGACGGGCCCGGTACCGGGGATGAGGCCGATTTCCTCCCTCTGCCCGGGTTTTCCGTCGAGGTAGCCGGGGCAGGTAATGAAGTCCACATGTTCGAGGAACCTTCTTTTACTCTGCCTTAAAATGAGGACGGTCCGTTTACAGATACTCATTACGTCGTTGGCGCCGCCGCTGCCGGGCCAGCGGTGAACGGGATTGTGGTAGTCTCCCACAACGGTATCGTTAATGTTTCCGTACCTGTCCACCTGACCGGCGCCTAGAAAACCGAGGTCGATATATCCCGCCTGACCCAGACAGTTTACATAAAACAGGCTGGTCAGCACATCGGCATATTTATGCACGCCGAGGTCGTCTGTTGCTCTGGGCAGCGGGAAGAGGGTGTTTCTGATGGTGCCGTTCTGGATAACGATTGTGCTGTTCGGAGCGCCGGTGTGTTTTGCCAGCATAGCCGATACCATAGGCAGCCCCGTCCCGACGTAGACAACCTCATTGTCTTGAACAATACGCGAGGCCGAGACAATCATCTGGGCGGCGGCGGTGTATTCGATATTATTAGTTTCAGTACTCATTATCATGCTCCTAGTAGCCGTGGATGACCGGTTCGCTGAATACGGGTTCTTTGATTTCAAGGTCTTCGAAGTATTTGTCTCCCTTAAATTCTCTTCTCAGCTTCAGGAATTCATCCCAGTCTTTCGTGCCGTAAACGAATTTGCTCATATAATTTTCGTATCCCTCTTCGTTTCCGAGCTCCGCCATATTTCCGAACATATCGCCCTTATAGCAGCCTGCCAGGTGCATCGGGAAGGCGCCCCAGGACTGTTCGACGACGGCATTGACACGGAAACCGGGGATAATCGTCCGGTTGGGGTCGCGCCGGATTACATCGGAATCTACTATTTTCTCGGTGGTGACGATAACCTTTTTGCTGGCGTTGACGCCTTCGAGGTCGATTCCCAGAGTGCCCCACTTCTGGGCGTTGCCTTCGGTGTCCGCCCGCTGGACGTGAATTATACCGATATCCGGCACCACAGCCTTTACGGCGCCCACGATTTCACCGGTAAAGGGGCACTTCGTCGAGCCGATATTTTCGTTATATTTGAGCATGTCGGAACCCAGCAGGCATTTCGTGGGCAGAAAAGGCACGCCCATATACCCGGCGAAGAGCGCCAGAGCTATTGCGAAGTGGGAAGACTCTTCATATACGGGCCTGGTGTTGTTTTTAATGGCCTTGTTGAGCGAGTAACCCCGTGACGTGTCCTGCGGTGAATACCCGGTTATCAGTCTGTCAAGGCAGCCCTCGCCGATAAGCAGCGAAGATGAGCCCGCCAGCGCGCAAATCAATGTCAGGTGGTTGATTTTCTGGCGGATTATCTCGTGTACGGCTGCCGCGGGTTCGCCGTGCTGGCATCCGGAGATGAACAGAGTATCACCGCTGTGGACATATTCGGAGACGGCCTCTTTCATGGTCATTACTTTGCTCAATGGCAGGTCCCTCCTTCCAGCAGGAAAAGGTTTTCCCGGTACCCGATAATAAAAGGTCTATGCAAAGACGGATATTTTAGCAGTAAACTAGCACTCCGTATAACCGTTTGTCAATTAAGATACTTGAATGAGGTTATGTTAGGGTGTAAGATGTTCAAATAAAGAGGTTACGCAAGAAAAACGTAAATAATCAAAGAGATACCGGGGGTAAAGTAAAGAGATGGCGCCTAAATACAATCCGCAGGAAATCGAGAAAAAGTGGCAGGATAAATGGGCGGACGACAGGCTTTATGAAGTCAGCGAAGACAGTCCCAAGCCCAAGTACTACGCACTTACCATGTTTCCGTATACTTCGGGCGCCCTTCACATAGGCCACTGGTACGCGATGGCACCTTCGGATGTCCACGCCAGGTATAAGCGGATGCAGGGCTATAACGTGCTTCACCCTATGGGTTTCGACTCCTTCGGTCTCAA
>CAZIYN010000222.1:0-3648 GCA_964543495.1 uncultured Dehalococcoidales bacterium
GGTGGTAGCAATATGTACTGGGCCCACTGGTATCTCCCCCACGAAAAGCCCCTCGCCCCCGGATATCCCCACATACATAAATACACAGAGATTCTGATGTGGTTAGGAGGGGACCCGGATAATCCGATGGAACTGGGAGCAGAACTGGAAATGCATATGGGTCCGGAAATGGAAAAACATATAATCACCAGGTCGTCGGTGATTTTTCTTCCCGCTTATTTTATACACTGTCCCTGGATACCGCTGAAAGCATGGAAACCCTGGCTGTTCATAGGGATTCACGAGGGACCGGAGCATACCATCAAGAACCTTCGACATATACTGCCCAGAGAAGCCCGAGAAGAACTGAACAAGCTGGGTCGAACCCCTGGTGATCAATGGTAAAACGGTCCAGTCAGGAATAGATATTACTCTACCCGAAAAAGCCGTCCCGGTTCTATAGGGACGGCTTTATCTTATTCCCTCAATCCTGAAGATTATGCTTGAGGCCAGAGTTCTGCAGCTTCTTTTGCCATTCCGAGTTTCAACAGTTTCGCTTTACTCGGTACTGTTGTTTTCCTGTCCCAGTCCATAGCTCCCAGGTTCCAGTATGCCTGCGCTTCTATATCCGCCCGGATACCGGACAGCGGGCCTTCCGCCTGCGGCGGGTCGCCGATTATCCGCGGGTGGACATCCCATTGCAGGGGATTTATACCTTCACGCAGGTTGAATAAATGCCTCATTGTAAGAATCCGCTCTCCTGTCATCAGCATCTCTTCGAGAGAAAAACCATATCCGGTCACCGCGTTCAGAATTTTAAAGAAATAGTTTTCGATATTACTCCGATTACCGAGCAGGCAGAGACCGGACGCATTGACGACATGTCCCTGGAAACTGCTGGGACCGAAACTCTGCATGTGGCGTCCGGGTGTCGGTTCCAGCCAGTACCGCGCCGCCGAAGGCCTGCCGCCCCTCATAGCCAGCTTGGGATCATGCATACCAAGTTCCTGACCTCCGATATGTACGGCGTATTCTTCAGCTCCTTTTCCGATTTTCTCAGCGGCTATTTTTACGCCGTCGGCAAGGACATCTCCTATCCCTTCGCGTCTGGCTATCATCTCGGTCAGGGCAATCATCGCTCTATGATTTCCCCAGGTTAAATCCAGACCGCTGCAGTCTTCCTTCGTTAGTATGTCGTTCTCAAAACATTCCATGGCAAAACCAACGACGGTACCCGCCGAGATGGTGTCTATTCCATAATCATTACAGATATGGTTCGCCATATTTATAGCTTCCCGGTTGTTATTGAGAACATAGGCTCCGAATGCAGCCTCAGTTTCGTATTCGGGCCGCCTTATACCGGCCGGGTACTTGTATTCGCCTTCTCCGGCTTTAAGACGGCTCTCGCAGCCGAGTGGACAGTGCCAGCAACCGGCGAACCGCTCCATGTTCCTGACTGCCGCTTCCATGTGAAGCTCTTCGATATCAGGCAGGTCGATAATACCAACGCCTTTCCAGTTCTTCACCGGTGTATCTCCGCTGTGAGCCGAACGGAAGGTCATATTTGAAGTCCCGTATGTATGCCAGACATCATACATCGATTTACCATCCGGTCCCGGCGCTCGCATGGAATCTATGTATCCTTTCCGGAGCTCGTTTACCTTTTCCTCGTCGGTCACCTGCACCTTTTTATTCCCCTTGGCTACCAGCGCCTTCAGTTTCTTGGAACCCATCACCGCACCCAGACCGGAACGGCCTGCCACGGCACCGCGGTCGCTTACAGTACATGAAAAAAGTGATAACTTTTCACCGGAAATACCTATCGTCACCACCCCGGTATCTTTTCCGTGCTCCTCCTGCAGGAGGTCTTCTGTCTCATAGGTGTTTTTTCCCCACAGGCTTCCGGCATCTTTCAGTTCAGCTTTTCCATCATTAACAAGCAGGTAGACCGGTTTATCGGAGATACCGCTGAATAATACGGCATCATATCCCGCCATTTTCAGGTGCGGTCCGAAATTGCCGCCGGCGTTAGCGTCTCCCCACCCGCCTGTAACGGGTGAACGGGCGACGGAAGTATAGCGGGTACCCATAGGAACGTTGGTCCCCGTAAGCGGTCCGGTAAGTATACCGAACGTATTATCGGGACCTAATGCGTCCACTCCGGGTTTCTGACTGTTATATAGAAGCCGCGCTCCGATACCGTAACCGCCAATATAATCACGGTACAGACTTTCATCAGGTCGCTCTTCCTTAATTTCTCTGCTGGAAAGATTAACGAATAAAAATTTTCCCATATTTCCATCACTCATATCAGATTCCTTCTCCGCGAATTATTTCCTAACATTTTATTGTCAGTCCTGCCGTAATGTCAAAATCACCGCATAAACATGTGTTATCCCGTTCTCCTACCGGTGCATCTGGTTTGCGGTTGAGACCTTTTACTGATATTATCGAGTAACCATTTCTGAAAGGAGTACAGAATGGACGATGCACTAAACACAGGCCCTCTGGTAATGGATAAGACCAGACTAGCCAAAAATACGCTGGATGGTGAAGTTGCGGTGGTAACCGGCGGGACGAGTAACATCGGTCTTGCTACCGCTCGAAGTCTGGCATGGCTGGGGGCGAAGGTCGTACTTGCCGCCAGGAGACCTGAGAGGGGCGCCGCGGCAGCGGCCCTTATCGACGGCGAAAATAAACCTGGTACGGCTTTATTCGTGCCTGCTGACGTCTCCGACGAATCCAGTATGAAGGAGATGGCCAAAAAGGCTTTCGATACTTTCGGTAAAGTGGACATCCTGGTGAACAACGCTATGGATATGTCTCTCGGAGCGCCGATACTGAAATCGACCGTCGAACAGATGGACAGACAATACGAAATAGCGGTAAGAGGCGCTTTGCTGGGAATACAGCAGTTCGTACCGGGCATGCAGGAAAGAAAGCATGGGGTGGTTACCTATATAGCGACTCTGCTTCATCACCCGATGGGTCCCAGTAACTACGACGCAATTAAAGCCGCTGCTGCATCGGTGATTTTATCTCTGGCTTCGGAAGTAGGCCCTGTAAAAGAGAACGGAGTTGCCGTTTTTACCTACATTCCCGGCCTTGTCTTCAGACCACGTCCCGACCAAGAAAGAACGGGGAGAGGCACACCCTGGGCAATGGCAGGATATCCCGGCGCTTATCCTCCGGAGGACTGCGGGGCAGCACTCGCGTACTCAATCGTCCGGGCCGCCGATATTCACGGGTCGGGGATAATGATAGGACAGGCATTCGAGCAGATGGACTGGGAATTCCCCAAACCCGAGACGGCGCCGAAAAAAGACTTCGACCGTATAAGTGAAACCGCCGAGGTGCGTATTTTCGGATATATGGGTCCGGGCTTTCCCGAAACGCGTCTCCCTCGTGTTTCGATAAACCGTTCCGACTCACCAAAAAAGTAAAGACCAATCAACCGGTTCACTGAAGATATAGATAAAATTGCTGGAGGGTGCCGGACGGCACACTCTTTTTTAATAAGATGTATCCTGCCTACAATATCTATCCAGACTATCCGGCCCTGAGACTCCTTAAAACCTCGCCCCAGCCCGGCCTCTTCCCGTACATCAGCAGATAGATGCGGAAAGCTCTGACGGACAGGAACATGATAACGACAATCGATAGCACCAT
>CAZIYN010000223.1:0-3645 GCA_964543495.1 uncultured Dehalococcoidales bacterium
GCGCATATAAGCGTCGATGTTCTGAACGAGTATTTCGATTATAAGAGCGGAATCGACCTTGAAACGGAAAAAACGCCTTTCAGCGGGGGCAGCGGCGCTCTCCCGCAGGGACTGATTACCCCTAAACAGGCGTTATGGCTGGGCTTCGGCGCCCTTATAATAATCGTCCCCATCGGTATCTATTTCATAGTTATAAAAGGTATTCTGCTGCTCCCTCTGCTGCTGGTGGCGGCTTTTCTCACTGTTTTTTACAGTCCTGTTATCCTCAAAACAGGATGGCCCGAGTGGGCTCCCGGCCTGGGAATGGGCGCTCTTCCCGTTATCGGAGCTTATTTTGTCCAGACCGGAGAGTATACCGTGCCGGTAATCATTGCCTCGGTGCCTTCATTCATCCTGGTGCATAACCTGCTTCTGCTGAACGAGTTTCCTGATGTGGGCGCCGATAAAAGAGGCGGCAGGAAGACCTCTCCGATAGTCTTCGGTAAGAAGAAAGCCGCCATATTCTATTCGGTAATGACGGTGCTGGTCTATCTCTGGATAATCGCCTTCGTTATAGCCGGACAGATGCCGGTCTGGACTCTTATAGCTTTACTCACTCTTCCTTTCGCCGTTAAGGCAATCCGCGGCGCTCTGGACCCGGAAGATATGAACAAGCTAATACCGGCGATGGCTGAAAACGTAAAGGTTGTGCTGCTGACACAGCTCCTTATAGGTATAGGTTACATACTGTCGAGGGTTTTCTAAAGGTAATGAAGCCGGTCGACCTGATATTGCTCCACGCGCCAAGCGTATACGATTTCCGTGAAAAAACAATTCTCTACGGTCCCGTAAGCGACCTCATCCCGCCCTCGCCCGTTTTCGAAATGTACCCCATAGGTCTTACCAGTATTGCCGAATACCTGGAGCGTGCGGGATACAGGGTGAGAATCGTAAACCTCGCCGTGCGAATGATGCGGGATAAAAACTTCAACGCCGAAGAGATGATAAGGCAACTCGAAGCGCCTGTATTCGGTATCGACCTGCACTGGATGGTGCACTGTCACGGTTCTATAGAAGTGGCTAAACTGGTGAAAAAATACCACCCCGAATCAAAGGTGATATTCGGCGGGTTTTCCTCGACCTATTTTTATAAGGAACTGATTGAATATCGGGAGATTGATTTCGTGCTCAGGGGGGATTCCACGGAGGAACCATTCCGCCGTCTTATGGACTGTATATCATCAGGTGAAGAGCCGGAAGATATACCCAACCTGGTCTGGAAAGACGATACGGGAAAAGTCATAGAAAACCCGTTCACTAATAGCCCGGAAGATATAAGCGATGTTATGGTTGGGCACTATGACGGCGTGATTCGTTCCGTTTTCAGGCACCGCGACCTTATCAGCTATATACCTTTCAGCGACTGGCTCCGATATCCGATTACAGCGGTAATTACCTGCCGGGGCTGTAATCACAACTGTACCATATGCGGCGGTTCAAAAACGGCTTTTAAACTGCTTCACCACCGTAACAAGCCCGTTTTCAGAACCCCGGAGATGGTTGTCAGCAATATAAAGCAGATTGAACGATTCAGCCGGGGACCCATCTTTGTCCTCGGCGACCTTTACCAGAACGGCGAAGACTACGGCTATGAAATTCTTCATCAACTTCAGAAAGAGGGAGTGAAAAACCAGCTTATTTTCGAACTTTTTTCTCCGGTACCGAAGGACTTTTTAAAGCAAATGAGCCTGGCTTCTCCGAATTTCTGCCTTGAGATATCACCGGAATCGCACGATTATGAAATCAGGAAAGCCTGCGGCAGGAACTACACGGACGAGGAATTCGAACAGACGATAGCGGATGCTCTGGAGGTGGGGTGCGGGAGGATGGACGTTTTTTATATGACGGGACTGTCCAAGCAGGACGTAAAATCGGTTATAGGCACGGTAGAATACTGCGATTACCTGATGGAGAAGTTTAAAGGAGATAAAAGGCTTGCTCTATTTCTTGCCCCGATTTCACCCTTCCTCGACCCCGGCAGCATCGGTTATGAGAACCCGGATAAGTTCGGTTACAAGGTGCTGTTTAAATCACTTGAGGAACATCGACGGGCACTGATTTCACCGAGCTGGAAGGACTCTCTGAACTACGAGACTGAGTGGATGACCCGGGAGCAGATTGCGGACAGTGCCTATGAAGCTATTATGCGTCTTATCCGGTTCAAGGAGAAGCATGGAGTAGTCCCGGAAGAGCTGGCGGACATGGGGATAAAGCGACTCGAAACCGGGCGGGAGATGATGCACCGTATCGAGGCAGTGCTTGGAGAAGTAGACTCCGAAGAGCAGCTGGCCCGCCTCAAGCCGGAAATTGACAGGATAAATACTTTCCCGGTAAGCGAGAAAATCCAGCTGGAGCTGCCTGTGGGACTGATAAAGTTTCGGGTCTTCAACTGGCTGTGGTCGCGGTTGACCGGCAGATGATTTACTCCACAACCACGCCTGTTCCGTAAGCAAGAATCTCCGAGGCGTTCTGCATTACCATCGAGGTGGTAAACTTCATACTGATTACTGCGTTTGCTCCCTGTGCTTCGGCATCTTCAACCATTCGCTGAATCGCCTGCTCTCTGGACTCCGCCATCATCTTCGTGTACTCGGTGATTTCTCCCCCTACGATACCTCTGAGGCCGGCCATAATATCCCTGCCCATATGCCTTGCCCTGATAGTGCTGCCTTTCACCAGACCTATTGTCTTTGTAATGTTTTTATCAGCTATCTGTTCCGAAGTGGTGATAATCATTTATCCACCTCCTTGAATTCCTCTTTCTTACCTTTGGTGACTCTGTCTTTTATGGCTATCAGGATGAGAATCAGTGCCCCGATTCCTATTGCTCCAACTGCTATCCTGATTAGAATATGGACTTCGCTGGATGTGAAGAAGGCCTGCAGTGCCCAGCCGACCAGTGAAAGTACCCCGATACCTATCAGGACGAAAGCTATATTCTGTACCATACCTGCCTCCTGTTATCAATCCGTATTGTCATTCCAGCGAAAGCTGGAATGACAGAAATATAACATCCTCAGGAATTGTTCGATAAATCCGCTCCACTTCCTGAAACACCCTGGATTATCTTTTTACCTTCCAGACCGTGCCTTGCGGGGTGTCTTCGAGGGTGATTCCGGCTTCATCCAGCCTGTTTCTCACCATATCCGCCTGCTGGAATTGTTTCTGTTTCCTCAGGTCCTGCCTGATGCTTATCAGGTCCTTGACCATATTATCTACATCACCACTTTTGCCGGGAGTACGACCGAGTTCTTTATATATTGCTTCATATACACCCGCAACGATATCGGTATCTGCCGATGCTTCAATTGCTTTAAGGGTCAGTCCCAGTACACCGCATAACTCTTTAAGCGTCTGCTGTGACTGCTCGACATCGTACCCTTCACCGCTGGTACGGTTTATTTCTCTGGCGAGGTCGAAAAGAGCGGCAATCGCCTGGGATGTGCCGAAGTCGTCATCCATTACCTCTATAAACCTGTTTTTATACGATTCGGTATCGATATCAGCCTGTCCCTTTTCTCCCTTCTTCGTAATGCTTGCTGCCTGTCTCAGCCTGTCGGCTGCTTTCTCTGCCGATTCAAGAGAATCTTCCGAGTAGGTTAGAGG
>CAZIYN010000224.1:0-3598 GCA_964543495.1 uncultured Dehalococcoidales bacterium
ATCGTGGACAGCAGGTTCTTTCGCCTCGCCATACCCCCGTAAAACAGAGCGAGTCCGGGAGTCATCAGCAAAACAAGGGCCGATGAAACCAGGACCCAGGCAGTATCACCAGAACTAACGGGCATAACCAAACCTCCTTTTTTCTATCAGTTTAGCCCGTTAATGTTTCAGGCAGATTACAAACAAGTAAATTTTTCATCATGGACAGCACGCTGTTTATTATTCGACTCTGAATCTGTAACCGATGTTCCTGACTGTTTCTATAAATTCATTATCGGCAGTATCTATCTTGCTTCTCAGCCTCCTGATATGGACATCTACCGTTCTATCACCACCGAAGTAGTCCAGCCCCCATACCTTGTCCAGTAAAGCTTCACGTGTGTGTACCCTTCCCGGATTGGCGGCGAGGAATTTCAGTAGTTCGTACTCTTTAAAAGTAAGTTCGACTTTTTTACCGGAAACGGTCACTTCACACCTGGCAAGGTCTATTTTCAGACCGTCAATCCCGATAATTTCTCCGGCTTTCGCAATTTCGTCTCTCTTGAGTAATCGTCTCAGTCTTAATACTAATTCTTCGGTATTATACGGACTCATCAGGAAATCATCTATATCTTTATTGTCTCCGATTTCCTTGAAAACGCCTGCGGCTGCAAGAGCTAACACCGGTATTCCTCTGACATGTTTAATCCTGTTAATGAACCTCCGTATTTCAGAAGTGCGCACAGAACCGTTGACTTCGATAATCACTGCATCCGGTTGCTGTTCCGAAATCTGGTCTATCACTTCTTCTCTGTAAGGAGTAATGGAGCAGTCAAAGCCGTTTTCGGCAAGCCCCGAATTAAGACTAGCCAGTGATTCGCTTTCCCTGCCTATTAGGAGCAAGTTGCGCTGTCCCAGTTCCATAATCACCTACCAGTCGCTGTAATGCGTCATGTCTTTGAAGTCGATAACTCCCCTCATCGGGTAATTAACCGCTTCTATTCCTGACTCTACAGCCGCCGCCACGGGATTCAGTCCGTCCGTGAGAACCAGTCCTGCCTTGTTGGTCGCAACCGGAAGGCCGCAGATGGACTCTCCTACCTTACCAAACAGTACCACGCCCTGTATACCGGCTTCTTCCAGCTCATTTATTACCGCATCCGCGTTCGCTCTTGCTATCGCAGGTATTTCACAGAAACTTCCCAGTATCTTCCCGTTACCTTCTCTGGCAGTGCTGACCACGGAGGTCATCCTGCCGATAATAAAGACTTCAGCCGGGTCCATCGAACAGCCGGTGTATTCAACCAGCTCGATAAAACGCAGAGGTTTGCCATTACGTATCTGGACAAGACCGCCGAACTTTAAATCTACCGGGATACCCGCCCTTAAAAGTGCGCTGTAGAATACAATGTGGGACATCGTGGCAAGGCCGATTTTGTCCGGAGGTATACTTACTTCTCCGAGTCTCTCTCCCTCGGAAGCTATGTATACCATTCCGCTTACTCCGAGCCCTGCCTGATAAGCTTTCTTTACCGATTTCATTGCCCGGGTTGAATCGTCATTTGAAAACAGAGTGAGGTTAACCGGTACCATACCATCGTTGTGTCCGGGACTGAAATAACTCTGATATGCCAGCGTCTCTATTCTGGCGGCAACCTGACCGATGCGGTCGGTAATCAAGGCGTTATTCAGTTCTTCGATACCCAGCTCGGTAATCAGCCTGCCGTCCTTGCGGCCCACCTGGCGGGTAAGCCCGCGCTCATCCATATGTCTCAGGTGGTATCTTACCGCCCTTTCTCCAAGGTCGATACCTAATTCGCCCAAACGCCTGGCAAGTACTCTGCCGCCCAGAGGACTTGGAGAATCGTTTAAAACTTTGAGTATCGCAACTGTCTTTCTCTCTAAATCATCTGCCTGTTGAGTAATCATAAGTCATTCCTCACAAGCTAGTAGGCATAGAGTCTTCCGTATGGCCGGAGCCACTTCGGATACAGTTTAATGAACTGCTTTTTCATTATCTCTTCCGCATCATGATTAAAATAGGCGGCATACTCATCAACATAGCTTTTTATAATCTGAGAATCGGATTCTTCCGGTTCAGCGATTCCGACTTCTTTACCAAGCTGGTAATCTTCTACCTTGCCCCTGATATAGATAACACCTCCGTGCATTCCGGTACCGACATAACGGGCTTTATGGCTCTCATTTTCAGCCAGGTCGAGTCCCAGGAGTATCAGGACACCACCTGCCATGTATTCACCGAGAAAGTCCTGAGCAGTCCCGCCTACCACCAGTACTGGCTTCTTCTCTCCGTATTCTTTCATGTGAATTCCGGCCCGGTAGCCTACGCTATCGCGGACGAAGATTCTGCCGCCTCTCGCCGATAATCCCGTAATATCGCCGGCATGGCCGTCTACGATAATTTCTCCCTCGTTCATCGTGTTGCCACAGCCGTCCTGGGCATTACCGTGCACGATAATCCTGGGACCGTTCATGAAAGCTCCGAGGTCGTTCCCCGGAGTCCCGAAGATATCAATTTCCACAGGTTTATCAAGGTCAGTCCCGAGATATCGCTGGCCGTAGACATTACGTATCTCTATCTTTTCCGTGCCGTTGGACACGATGTCTCTTAACTGAGCATTAAGGTCTTTATAATAGACACCGCTGGCATCAATTTTAACTATCGGTATTGTTTTATCAGCCATTTAACTACCTGCCATTCTTACACCCAGAATTTCCAGTTCGGTATCCGATAGTCCGACTCCTCTCAGGTGCAATCTATTTCCTCTCAAGCTCTCGATAGCGTTAACTCCGAGCCCGCCGAGTATATCTTTAATCTCTATACTCCAGCCACGGAGCAGGTTCGCCAGTCTGCGAGCTCCGATGTCCGGATTTATTCTCTTTGTCAGCCGCAGGTCGCTGGTACAGATACCCCAGGCACATTTGCCGGTGTGGCACTGCTGACATACGTGGCAACCCAGAGCAATTAATGCCGCTGTACCAATATTCACCGCATCCGCGCCGAGAGCGATTGCCTTGGCTACGTCTCCGCTGTTCCTGATTCCACCGGAAATCACTATGGACGCCCAGTTTCGTATTCCCTCTTCCCTTAACCGGCTGTCTACAGAAGCGAGCGCCATCTCTATAGGTATCCCCACGTTATCGCGGATAATCTTCGGTGCGGCGCCCGTAGCCCCTCTCAGCCCGTCCAGAACTATAATATCGGCACCGGCCCTTACCATGCCGCTGGCAATCGCCGCAGAGTTATGAACGGCGGCAATCTTCACGGAAATCGGTTTGGTATAATTGGTCGCCTCTTTCAGCGCATAAATAAGCTGCGAAAGGTCTTCGATGGAATATATATCGTGCTGCGGGGCAGGAGATAAGGCATCGGTCCCCGTCGGAATCATCCGCGTCTGTGACACTTCACTGCTGACCTTTTCTCCGGGAAGGTGACCACCGATTCCCGGCTTCGCCCCCTGCCCGATTTTAATCTCGACCACTCTGGCAGCATCGAGATAATCGGCATGAACGCCGAAACGTCCCGAAGCAACCTGCACAATGGTATTATTTCCGTATTTATACAACGATTGATGAAGCCCGCCTTCACCCGTATTCG
>CAZIYN010000225.1:0-3581 GCA_964543495.1 uncultured Dehalococcoidales bacterium
GTCCTGGCGCGCATTCACTCCCAGACACCCAATGAGGAACGGGTAAAAAATGCCGACGTAGTAATTGATAACGACGGTACGCCCGAAGAAATTAAGACGCAGATAAAAGCGCTCTGGGAAAAGATTCATTCGTAAAGGGTAGAAAATGGACTTCTGGGAGACACTGGATAATCTTCTGGCTTCAGGAGAAGTCGTTATTGACAGGCCAAAGGGAAGTTCACACCCCCGGTTTCCGGAAATAGTCTATCCATTGGGTTACGGGTATCTCAGTGGTGTTTCCGGCGGCGATAGGAACGAGCTGGATGTCTGGCAGGGTTCAATGCCTGATAATAGACTCGTAGCGGTTGCCTGCACGGTGGATACGATGAAGAAGGATGCAGAGGTTAAACTGCTCATCGGGTGCACCGAAGAAGAAATAAAGATTGTAGAAAAATTCCATAACAGCAAGTATATGTCATGCGTAATAATAAGAAGAGAAGAGTTACCGCAGGTGTGAAAAGAAGAAATTTGTAGTAATTTTTACTAAAATTTGATTAATGCTTGACAAAATTGTATACTAATGTTAGTATAATCGTTTGTAGTTATGCCACATAACGTTTCCGCTTTATATCTAAATCCTGCATTATATCCCTCGGTTAACTATGTCTATTTTTCAGAGTATTTAGTCCGGTAATTCAGAAATTCTCGTATCAGTTTATCTTCTTTAAGGAGTGGAGAAGCTATGGTTTTTGTATCCCCTAAGCCCTCGGATGTAGCCTCAGAGTACGGTTTGAGGAAATCCTACGCAAAGTTACCCCAGATACTTGAAGTACCCAATCTTATTACAGTCCAGCTCGATTCTTTTCACTGGTTCCAGCAGGAAGGGCTGAGACAGCTGTTCGAAGAAGTATCTCCTATCAAGGACTTCACAGGAAACAGGCAGGAGATAAGCTTCGTAGGTTACGAGTTTCGAGAACCACGTTACTCGGAACAGGAATGTTTCCAGCGTGACCTGACCTACTCGGCGCCTCTGTATGTCAGGACAAGACTGCTGACGAAGCAGACCGGTGAAATCAAGGAACAGGACCTGTTTTTTGGAGATGTCCCGCTGATGACAGCCAGGGGCACCTTCATTACTGCCGGTGCCGAGAGAGTTGTGGTCAGCCAGCTCCTCCGTTCTCCGGGCGTCTACTTCATCGCCGAGGAAGACCCTTCCAGCGGTCGCAGGTTGTGCAGCGCCAAACTCGTGCCGGACCATGGCGCCTGGCTGGAGTTCGAAAGCAATAATCAGGGTGTTATTTCCGTAAAGATAAACGGAAAACGCAAGGTACCGGCGACGACTCTTCTGAGAGCTATCGGCTTCAGCAGCGATGATGAACTGTATAGTCTGTTTGCTGCCGATATCGAAGACAGTGTCGAACGTCATTATATCAGCGTCACCATGGAACGAGAGCCCGCTATCAGGGAAGAGTCCGAAGCGTTGATAAGCATTTACAGAAAATTACGCCCCGGTGACCCTCCGAACATTGAGAATGCCCGGAGGCTTATCGAGAATATGTTCTTTAATCCCATGCATTATGACCTGGGATACGTGGGAAGATACAAACTTAATAAGCGGCTCGGGCTGGGTGTGCCCGAAGACCAGCGCGCTCTGACAAAAGAAGATATTGTAGAAATAATCAGACGCATTATGATGATTAACATCGGTAATGATAACGCCGATGATATCGACCATCTCGGGAACAGACGGGTAAGAACGGTCGGCGAACTGGTCCAGAACCAGTTCAGAATCGGGCTTATGCGTCTGGAAAGAGTTGCCAGGGAGAGGATGAGCACTATCCCGGCGGAATCGGCTACTCCCAGTACACTGGTTAATATCCGCCCGGTGGTGGCGTCGATAAGAGAATTCTTCGGAAGTTCTCAATTGTCCCAGTTTATGGACCAGACGAATCCCCTCGCGGAACTGACCCATAAACGGCGTCTCTCTGCGATGGGTCCGAGGGGGCTTTCACGTGATCGGGCCGGTTTCGAGGTACGTGATGTCCATTTCTCCCATTACGGCAGGATATGCCCTATCGAAACACCTGAAGGGCCGAACATCGGACTTATCGGTTCCCTTGCTACTTACAGCCGGGTAAACCGTTATGGTTTTATCGAGACTCCATACCGGAAAGTAGTCTTCGAAATAACCGGAGATTATGACCTGCTTAAAGGGAGGAAGACCAGGGAAGTGGTGCATGATGACGATGGCAAGGCGATTATTAAAACAGGGACCACGATCACTTCCAAGCAGATAAGCAAGCTTACGGAATTATCTCCCCGACCGCTAAAGGTAGTACCTTTCGTGTCCGACGAGGTGGTCTATCTGCCTGCCGATGAAGAGGATAAATACACTATAGCCCAGGCGAATGCCGCTCTCGATGAAAACAGCCAGTTCATGGAAGAGAGGGTTGAGGCCAGAAAGGGCGGTGAGTACATCAGAGAAGTGCCTGAAAAAATCGATTATATGGATGTATCGCCGAAGCAGATATTCAGCGTAGCCGCTTCTCTGATACCTTTCCTTGAGCACGATGACGCCAACCGGGCCCTGATGGGCTCCAATATGCAGCGGCAGGCTGTGCCTCTGCTGTCCCCCAAGGCGCCCCTGATTGCTACCGGAATGGAAGCCGAGGCTGCCGAGTACAGCGGACAGGTGCTCTTTTCCAGGAAAGCCGGGGTTGTAACTTCGGCAACCAGCGAGAGGATTATCATTGTTTCCGACGATGGAAATGAAGATGTCTATCCGCTGATGAAATTCGTCCGCACCAACCAGGGTACCTGTATCAACCAGCGACCGATAGTCACCAGGGGCGACCGCGTTGAAGCCGGGCAGGTCCTGGTGGACAGTTCATCGGTTGAAAAGGGCGAACTGGCACTCGGACAGAACGTACTCTGTGCTTTTATGAGCTGGGAAGGATATAACTTCGAGGACGCGATTATCATAAGCAGCCGTCTTGTTGAGAAAGATACATTCACGTCCATTCATATCGAGAAGCACGAGGTAGAAGCCAGGGATACCAAACTGGGTCCCGAGGAAATAACAAGAGATGTACCGAATGTCGGCGAGGAGAGCCTGCGTGAGCTCGATGAGGAAGGAATTATCAGGGTCGGAGCCGGTGTCGGTCCCGACGACATACTCGTCGGTAAGATTACTCCGAAAGGCGAAGCGGAACTTTCTGCAGAAGAAAAACTGCTGCGGGCTATATTCGGTGAGAAAGCGCGGGAAGTTAAAGACACTTCTTTAAGGGTACCTCACGGTGAGTGGGGTAAAGTAATCAATGTAAGGGAATTTACTGGAAACGACCTTCCTGCCGGCGTAAATAAGCTGGTACAGGTATGGGTCGCCCAGAGAAGAAGGAATGCCGTGGGCGACAAGCTGGCAGGACGTCATGGCAACAAGGGTGTGGTGTCCATTATCGCACCTGTTGAAGAAATGCCTTTCCTGCCGGACGGTACTCCGGTAGATATCATCCTGAATCCGGTGGGTGTCCCTTCGAGAATGAATATCGGACAGGTATTAGAGACCCATCTCGGCTGGGCTGCCAAGATACTCGGTTTCAGAG
>CAZIYN010000226.1:0-3580 GCA_964543495.1 uncultured Dehalococcoidales bacterium
TCCGGGTACGATGAGCCACCGCGGTGGCATCGTGGATGTTTACCCGCCCACCAGCGATTTACCAGTCAGGCTGGAATTCTTCGGAAACGAGATAGAAAGCATCCGCTTCTTCGATACCGCCAGCCAGCGCTCTCTGGACCCTGTGTCATCAATTAATATAGGGCCGGCGACTGAAATGGTAGTTCCTGCTTCCCGTCAGGACAGCATTTTCGAATACCTCTCCGGCAACAGCCTGATAATATTCGACGAACCGCAGGTCATCAGAACGGCTATCGAAGAATTCGATACCAGGAGTGACGAGCTCTATACATTCAGCCTGGAGCAGGAAGATATACCCCCCGTTTCTCCGGAGTCTTTCTTCAACGCCGGGGAGATACTGGGCAGAATCGAAAACAGGCGCCGGCTTGAACTGACATCGCTCGGTATTACCGGTGGCGAAGAAAGTATCGAGCTGGATTTCACCTCCGCACCCGGCTATGGCGGCCAGATACCATCCTTCATTGAAAAGGTAAAAGAATCGCTTAATAAAAACGAGCGTCTTATTATAGTAAGCCATCAGGCAAGCCGCCTTTCCGAACTGCTCGAAGAGGAGGATATCCTGGCTCCTCTTCTCGATGATATACGGGAACCTCCGCAGCCGGGCTCGCTTTCACTCGTCCAGGGCCTGCTGGCTGAAGGCTGGACGATGAACGGCGGCATCCACCTGATGACGGATAATGAAATTTTCGGCTTTACCAAGCAGCAGCGTCTCACTAAGAAACGCCCTGTATCCCACCACAAGCTCCTCGCCGAGATAACACCGGACGACCTGGTGGTGCACGTCGAACACGGCATCGCCAGATTTACCGGCGTAATCAACATGAAAATAGACAGCGGCGAGGGCGAGAAGGAATATCTGGTACTGGAATATTCCGCCGGCGACAGGCTATATGTCCCTACCGACCAGATTGACCGCATCAGCCGTTACGTGGGTTCGGGAGAAACGGCGCCATCGCTGAGCCGGCTCGGTACCCAGGAATGGTCACGCGTGAAGCAGCGCGTAAAGGAATCGGTGGCGGATATCGCGGAAGATTTGATAAAGCTCTACGCCGCCCGCGAGGTCGTGCCCGGCTACAGCTTTTCGGTAGACACCGTATGGCAGAGGGAGGTAGAAGCCGCTTTTCCGTATATCGAGACACCCGACCAGATAACGGTGCAGCGCCAGATAAAGGAAGACATGGAGAAACAGAAGCCTATGGACAGGCTGGTCTGCGGAGATGTCGGCTACGGCAAGACGGAGGTAGCCGTACGCGCCGCTTTCAAGGCGGTTATGGACGGGAAGCAGGTAGCGGTGCTGGTACCGACCACCGTGCTTGCCGAGCAGCATTTCTCCACCTTCAAGCAGAGACTTGCCGCCTTCCCCGTGAAAATCGAGGTACTCAGCCGGTTCCGCTCCCATAAAGAGCAAAAAGTTATTGCGGAAGGAATATCGGGCGGAAGCGTGGATATCTGTATCGGCACTCACCGCCTTCTGCAGAAAGACATCGCCTTCAAGGACCTGGGGCTGTTGATTATCGACGAGGAGCAACGCTTCGGTGTCGCCCACAAGGAGCACCTGAAGCAAATCAGACGTGAGGTGGACGTCCTCACGCTCAGCGCCACCCCGATTCCCCGCACCCTGCACATGTCGCTGGTCGGGGTCAGGGATATGAGCGTGATGGAGACACCGCCGGAGGAAAGACTGCCGATAAAAACATACGTTACCGTATACAACGAACGGCTGATACGCGAAGCCGTGCTCAGGGAAATGGAGCGTAACGGGCAGGTATTCTTCGTTCATAACCGTGTGCATAGTATCGTTTATACAGCCGATAAGCTCCAGAAAATCGTGCCTGAAGCGAGGATTTCAATCGGACACGGTCAGATGCCGGAAGGAGAACTCGAGAAAGTTATGGCCGACTTTATAAAAGGCGAAAGCGATATCCTGGTATGCTCCAGTATCATTCAGTCCGGACTCGATATGCCAAACGTGAATACCCTGATTGTCAACCAGTCGGACAAATTCGGCCTCACCCAGCTATACCAGTTGAGAGGGCGGGTCGGACGCGGCGCCAACCTCGCCTACGCCTATTTTCTTTATGACCACGGTAGACGGCTCTCTCCGGTCGCCGAACTGCGACTGAGGACAATCGTGGAAGCCAACGAACTCGGAGCCGGGTTCAGCGTGGCGATGAAGGACCTCGAAATCAGGGGGGCCGGCACCCTGCTGGGGATGAGACAGAGCGGGCACATCAGCGCCGTCGGTTTCCATCTCTACACCCAGCTACTCGCCCAGGCGGTGGAGGAGCAGAAAGAGAAACATGGCGGAGGAGAAAAGGCCCCGACTCCGAAGCTGCCGGCGGCGACCGTCGACCTGCCTTTCCAGGCGTACATACCGGAGGACTACGTGGTGAACCTCCTTACCCGCCTGGGACTCTACCAGAAGCTGTCCAAGCTGGAGGATATAAACGAAATAGAGACGGTGGAGCACGAATTCAGGGACAGGTTCGGCAGGCCACCCGGGGAAATAGAGAACCTGCTTTACGCGATTAAGATTAAGATACTGGCTACCGCCGCCATGGTGCAGTCCGTCTCCGCCCAGCGCGGCGAGATAGTGATAACTCCATTCGAAGGGATGAGGTTCGAAAGAGAAACACTCGACCGCATTTCACGGGAAGGAATCAGGACCGGCGCCTTCGAAATCCGCCTCAGCCCCCGGCACCTCAAAGAAGCCTGGCAAAAGGTCCTGGAGGAAATCATCAGAGAGATAACATAATGATAAAAAGATTGCCTACGAGAGCCATTATTTCTTCCAGATACCTTCGCAATCGAATATGGATTTGAAAATATCATTAGGAGAAATTACTTTTGGAGAATCAACCCATTGTTTCCAAATGGTGTATAAATCACTTGTTCTTAAAATGCATATGCCATTTCTCTTTGATAATTTCTGCACTGGAATACTAATATCATCATTATCAGTTCTTTCTGTTAAAGGAGTATCTCTATATGTATTAACTAAAAGAACAATTCTTTCGTTTTGGCCAATACTAACCTTTTCTTCATGCTCAGGTAAATATCCCAATATGGCACCAAAATGCTTGTCACCTTGAGTGAATTTACCAACAACGCCAGTTACCTGAATAGCAAACATTTCATCTGTCTTGGGATTCTTTACGAATAGATCAATAGGATGCCCTTTTTCAGTTTCTTCTACATCAAATCCGAACCACTCTTTACCGAAAATTTCTTTGATAATATTTTCTAAAGGCTCACCAAATCCATTTATAAGAGCTAATGGGCGGTCATACTTATCACGTTTAGCCAATAATGTTTCCTTTTGCTCTTCTAACGTTTCTATTTCTTTTTCAGCATCTTTAGAATATGTAGTTCTATATTTGAGTAACCACTGTGGCGATTCTAATCGCACGCCAAAATTACGCTTGCTTATTTCAAAATAGTATTGACCAATATCTATTAGCCTATTACATATAGAGCTAATGGCTTCTTGTTGTCCTTGACCTTCTGTATCAGGCAAAGAATAGGTAGGTAGGAATATCAG
>CAZIYN010000227.1:0-3580 GCA_964543495.1 uncultured Dehalococcoidales bacterium
AAACCAACCTGGACAACATCGCTTCCAACTGGACAATCAACGCGCCGGTAAACTTCGTCCTGGCTGCGTACATAGCCCTCGCCGAAAAAAGAAGCATCTCTCCCGCGAAACTGAGAGGTACCCTCCAGAACGATATTATCAAGGAATACGTCGCCCGTGGTACTTATATTTACCCTCCTAAGCAATCGCTGAGGGTTACTAGAGATATTATTACTTACTGTACGGAACACCTGCCGCTGCTGAATCCCATAAGCATATCAGGCTATCACATGAGAGAAGCCGGAGCCACCAGCGTTCAGGCGCTGGCTTTCACCCTTTCCAACGCTGCCACCTATGTCCAGCTCGGAGTCGACGCCGGACTGGATGTCGATTCTTTTGTTAACCGCTTCACCTTTAACACTCTCAGCGGCAGCATGGAGATACTAAAGGAGATTTGCGTCCGCCGGGCGAGCCGCCGGATGTGGGCGAAGATAATGAAAGAAAGGTTCGGCAGCAAGAACCCGAGAAACTGGACGCTGAGAGAGGCCGGAGGTTTCCTCACCGGAGCTTGGACTTCCACCAGCCAGCGCCCTATGAACAACCTCACCCGCGCCGTAATCGGTGGTGTCGCCGGAGCTCTCGCCGGTTATATTCCGTCCGTGGAGCCTCCTTACGACGAACCTCTCGGACTCGGCTGGAGTATCGAGGCGCAGCAGCTATCGGAGGACGCCGCCCGGATTATCCACTGGGAATCGAAACTCAGCGAGGTACTGGACCCGCTTGCCGGCTCTTATTATATCGAGTCCACCACCAACCGGGTCGAGAAGGAAGCCTGGGACCTCATAAAGAAAATCGACGATATGGGAGGTTCCCTGGGAGCCATCGAGCAGGGTTATATGCAGAGGGCTGTCGCCCGGAGCGCCTACGAGTACCAGAGAAAACTGGAGACCGGCGAGGAAATAGTCGTCGGCGTGAACTCTTTCACCGGTGAGCAGGAGATAGAGGTAATGCCCAACCGCTTAATCCCCTACCCTTATGACGCCACCAAACGGGCCGAAGCCGAGAAAAAACAAATCAAGAAATTAACGGATATTCGTAAACAGCGTGACAATAAAAAGGTAGAAAGTATCCTGAAACAGCTTGAGGAAGTCGCCAGCGATGAGCAGGCTAACCTGATGCCGGTAACTATAGAAGCTGTAAAAGCCTACGCCACAATCGGCGAAGTAACGGGGACGCTGAAGAAAGTCTTCGGCGAGTATTCCGGTTACGGAACGATTTGAATTAATTTTCGGTCATTGCGAGGAGTCCGCCAGAGGCGGACGACGCGGCAATCCGGGAGGAGGGGTAAAATCACTCCCACGGTACGGATTGCTTTACCTCGATTTCATAGCGCCTGGCAATGACAGAATGAAAAAGGAGCTCTGAATGAGCAAGAAGAATATTAAGGTACTGGTCGCCAAGCCGGGTCTCGACGGTCACGACCGCGGAGCGAAAGTCCTCACGATGGGTTTGAGAGAAGAAGGAATGGAGGTAATCTATACCGGACTCAGGCAGACGCCGGAGATGATTGCGCAGGCTGCCCTTGAAGAACAGCCGGACGCTGTCGCTTTGAGCTGCCTTTCCGGCGCTCATCAGTCGCTCTTCCCGAGGGTCGTCGATGAACTGCGTAAAAGAGGAATGGAGAAGACTCTTGTTATCGGAGGGGGTAATATCCCGAAAGATGATATCCCATTTCTGCTCGAGAAAGGCGTCAGCTCGATATTCGGTCCCGGCACCCCCGTTACCGAGGTGGCTGAGTACATCAGGAATAAAGTGTAAATAATATCTCCGGGAAAGAAAAACCGGAGTAATCCGAATCAGGAGGAATATCATTATGTCAAATAAGAATAAGGTCCCGCTGGCTGAAGGGTTGTTTACCTGGCCGTCCGACCAGCCCAGGCTCATAGCCAGCAGATGCAAGAAATGCGGCACGCCCGCTTTCCCTAAATCCCCCTACTGCACAAATCCGGACTGCGAAAAAAATCTGGATAACGTAGAGATAATCGAACTCAGCAACCGGGCTACACTATATACCTACGCCGTGCAGGCTTACCCGATGCCCGAACCTTTCAGGATGGAGCCTTTCGAACCGTTTCCGCTGGGTATGCTGGATGTCCCAGAGGGACTGAGGATACTCGGAATGCTGACCACCGATGAAGTGGAAATCGGCATGGAAATGGAAATGACCACCAGGAAACTGTACGAAGACGAAGAAAATGAATACCTTACCTGGGCATGGAAACCCGTCAAGTAAGGTAGCTTATATAAGGAGACTTGAATAATGAAAAACAGAGAACTTGCAATAGTCGGTGTAGGCGTCCATCCTTACGGCAAATGGCCTGACAAATCGATGGCGGAACTAGGATGCTATGCCGTCAGCCAGGCGCTCGAAGACGCCCATATGAAATGGCGCGATATCGAAGCTATGGCCTGCGGTGCCTATATGTGGATTGCCGACCAGGGCGGCGTGCCCTCCCTGCTTCTCGGCACCTCCATTTCAACCATGATGGGCGGCACGGGATTGCCCTGCGCCAATATCGTAAACGCCTGCGCCACCGGGCAGTCTATCCTCAGGGAAGCCTGCCTCGCCGTGGCAAGCGGTGAACACGATATCGCCATCGCCATCGGCTCGGATAAGTCAGCCGGAGGCTTTTTCAGGCCCCAGGGTAATGATAAGAGGTTCGATAACGACTGGCTTCGCTACGCGATGGTCGGCGAGACCAACCCCGGTTACTGGGCAATGGAAATGCGCCGCAGGATTCACGACTGCGGCACCACCGAAGAAGATATGGCGATGGTCAAGGTAATCACCAGCCGGGGCGGCGTCCACAATCCGAATGCTCGCTACCGCAAGGAATACACCTTGGAGGAAGTACTTGAATCCCCGATGGTCTGCGACCCGCTCCGCCTCTACGAAATCTGCGCCACCAGCGACTCGGCTTCCGCGATAATCGTTGTCCCCATGGACATGGCTGAAAAATACACGGATAAGCCCATTCTCATCGAGGGGCTTGCCGTCGGTTCGCCTTCATTCGGTGACCCATGCATACCCCTGACCTACCTGAGTGCCTACCCGAAGGCGGATGTCGGTACTCTCGGCTGGAGCGAAAGCCGTAATGCCCTTACCGCTGCCTATAAACAGGCGGGGCGTACCCCGGACGATATCAATGTCGTCGAGCTTCCTGACAACAGCTCCTGGCACTATCTCACCTATATGGATATGATTCTCCAGCTCCCGTACGGGGGCTCGGACAAGCTGCTCCGCGAAGGATACTTCGACGTACCCGACGGCAAAGTGCCGGTCTGCCCCAGCGGCGGTTTCGGTGCCTTCGGTGAAGCTACCGTCGCCCAGGGTCTCTGGCAGTGTATCGAGATTGTTTACCAGCTCAGGGGACAGGGTGGCGGCAGGCAGATAACCAACAATCCGACCGTCGGTCTTGCCCAGAGTTACGGGTACGCCGGAAACAACGGTGTCTGCATAATGAGCCAGGCCTGGTAGTCAATATGTCATTCTGGAGCTAGTTTACCCTGAGCTTGTCGAAGGGAAGAATCTCCTTCTCTA
>CAZIYN010000228.1:0-3533 GCA_964543495.1 uncultured Dehalococcoidales bacterium
TTCTTATGGCTTCGACGAAGTCGCCATCGTACCCGGAGATGTCACCATCAATCCCGAACAGACAAACATCGATTTCAAGGTAGGAAACATCACTTTCGACATCCCGATTATGGCTTCCTCAATGGACGCCGTCGTGGATGTAGACTCCGCCGTTCAGCTCAGCAAATACGGCGGACTCGCCGTGCTCCACCTTGAAGGAGTGCAGACCCGTTACGAGAACCCGGCGGATGTCCTGGCGGAAATCGCCAGCGCTCCCGCCGCTGAAATCACCGTTCTTCTCCAGAAAATTTACTCGCAACCGATTAAAGAAAACCTCATCGGAGAACGAATAGAGGCAATCAAGAAAGCCGGAGGCATTGCTGCCGTTTCTGCAACACCGGCAAATACAAAACGATTCGCTCCGATGACAGTAGAAGCCAAAGCCGATATCCTCGTGGTGGCATCCACCGTTACCTCCGCCCGTCATATTTCAAAGAGTGTCCGCGGTCTTATCTTCCAGGAACTGATAGAGCAGGTCCCGATTCCCGTCATGGTCGGCAATTGCGTCAGCTACAGCGCCTGCCTGGAACTGATGAGGACCGGAATCGCCGGTATCCTTATCGGAGTCGGTCCCGGAGCTACATGCACCACCAGGACCGTAATCGGCGTCGGTGTCCCGCAGATAACCGCGGTAATCGATTGCGCCGCTGCCAGAGATACCTACCAGAAGGAATCAGGACGTTATGTACCGGTTGTCGCCGATGGCGGAATCCGTAACGGAGGCGACCTCTGCAAAGCAATCGTTGCCGGAGCCGATGCCGTAATGCTGGGAGCCATATTAGCCCAAGCTGAAGGCGCGCCGGGACGCGGTTATAGCTGGGGAATGGCAAGCCCTCACGCCGCGCTGCCCAGAGGCACCCGGATACAGGTCGGCACTACCGGCAGCCTGGAGCAGATTCTTTACGGCCCTTCATCTGTTTCCGATGGCACTCATAACCTTATCGGAGCCCTCCGTACTTCTATGGGAGTCTGCGGCGCCTTCAATATCCGTGAAATGCATAAGGTAGAGATGGTTATAGCCCCGGCAATAACCACTGAAGGCAAGTCCTGGCAGATGGCTCAGTTATAATTCAGCCGAAAGATAATGGACGATAATCTGGAAAAAGTCCGCAAAGCCTACGACCTCACCGTAGAGCAGTTCAGGAACGGCATCGACCCGTCCGCGAATATTCCCGATGAAATCAAGAATTCGGACTTCTATAAATCTCTGCAGAACGAAAGCAGCTATCTAAACAGTTCCGCCGCCGACGTGAAAGAATACCTTACCCCTTCAACCGGAATGAACTTTCTGGATGTCGGCTGTTCGGCAAACCTGGTCAATTACCGGCTCGACAAATGGACTTCTACCTACTACGGGGTGGATATCAGCCCGGCTCTAATCGCGGCAATGAAAGGCTTTGCCGAAAGAGAAAAAATCGCAACCGGCGGGCTGGAGGTCGCTGAAATTTCGAATCTCCCTTTCGCAGATAGCTTCTTCGATATCGCAACTGTAATCGGGGTCCTCGAATACTGTGCGTTTGAATATATTGAAACGGCAGTTAGGGAACTGAATAGAGTCCTCAAGCCCGGAGCAAGGGCAGTTCTGGATATTCCAAATCCCGACCACCCTTACGTTACCGATATGCAGAGACTCGAAGAATATTTTCAAAGACCGATTCATATCCACCCGAGAACCGGGTTCGAATCAGTCCTGGCACCGCATTTCTCAACAGAACGCAGCGATGATTCCCGGGTAATGATAAAGTACTTCGTGCGGGCTGTAAAATAACTCATACCCATGTATATCTATTTTCAATCCGACAGGGTATTGACTCATTTGTTTCATCAGTATAGAATAAGCCGACTTATCACCTGTCCTGAACCATAATCTGATGCCTCCGGAAAGGCCGATTAATGGATTCTGAGAGAAACAGGACGGTTATCACGGCAGTCCGGCGTGTTATCTTCGCCGGACTGGTTGTCCTCATCGCCTGGTTTTTACTGATTGCGCTCAGGGGAGCCATCTCCGAAGACGTAATCAGGCTGATGAACGAAAACATGCAGCCCGACGAATATATTCCATACGATACCTCCACCTGGGACTGGAACGTCTCCCTCTTTAAGGGAGAGACAGTATCTGAAATAATCGGCGAACGGCTGGGAGAAACCCTCCAGTTTATCGGTCTCTGCGCATTATTCAGCCTGGTCCTCGCCGCCATACTCCTGACGTTAGGTTATTTCATCGGAAGAGCGACCGGACACCCGCCCTGGCTGGCACGGATAATAAGCATATTGCGACTGCTGCTTGTCAGCAACGGCGTCAGTACCCCCATATTCGCTGTCGGTACCGTGTTCATTATTTTCATCACAGTCGGGGGGACGCAGTCTCTCCAGCCAGACTCATTATTACTGAAAGTATGGACGTTATTCCTCTCTTCATTACTGCCGGCATGGCTGCTGGTCCAGTACGGTCACGGCGAATTATTGAATCTTCAACAGGACATCCCGCCTCTTCTGTTGGTCCGGCACTTGGGTATCAGGTTGATCGTCAGGCTGCTGAAAATGGTAGGGATTATACTTGTTATCAGTATGTCTGTGAATTTCCTGGTGTACCGGGGACTCGGTCAGGTACTTTTCAGTCATATTTTAATGAGGGATTTCCCGGTAGTATTCGGGGTTGTCCTGGTATTCGTCGTCATCGTAACTGTCGCTAAACTCATCGCCGGACTGGCTGAGATTGCTTACAACCAGTATGGGACACCGGTCCCGTTACGCGAAGATTCCGGAGAGAAGACACCGCTGAAATCTGCAATACCTGTTGCCTGGTTGATATTCTGTTGCATATTAGTGGCTGTCTGCCTTCTGCTGGCGCTAATAGGACCGTTTCTGGCGCCTTACGGCTTTAACGAAATTATTCTCGCCGACAGGCTGGCGCCGCCGTCAGCGACACACCTGCTCGGAGCAGATAACCTGGGAAGGGATATATTCAGCCGCATACTTTACGGTATCAGAGTGGACGTATTTGCCGGTATGACCTGTGCCCTGATAATGCCGATTATCGCCACCGCCTGGGTAATGCTGTCAATCTATGTTAAAAAGGCTGGTAACCGGCTGGGCGACACGCTCGAGGAACTGATAATGCTGCCCGCAGAACTGGCCTGTGCCTTTCCCTGGCTGGCACTGCTCCTGCTGATAATGAGTCTGCAGGTGCGTGATATCAATTTATTTGTCATTTCTGCATTTATCGGCCTGATTCTCCTCCCCCGCGCCGTGATGATGATACGCGAAACCCTCATTTCGTCCACGACTGAGGGGAGCTGGATTAAAAGCCTGCTGCTGGCTGTCCCGGTGATGTTCATCTTCACGGTACCTGCCGGAATTCTGTATCTTTCAACTATCAGTTACCTCGGCGTCGGCGTGCCTCCCCCGACTCCTGAACTGGGGTCTATGCTCGCAGGGACTGGAAGACAGTACCAGCTTGAAGCCCCCTGGATGATACAATGGCCGACTCTGTG
>CAZIYN010000229.1:0-3361 GCA_964543495.1 uncultured Dehalococcoidales bacterium
AATTTTCACAGGTAATAGAGGGAACTGTTTGAAAGGGGGAAAGGGGGATAGTATGCAATATGAACTAAAACCGAGTATTACCACTATATGTCAAGAACAGGCAGGAAACAGCCGTCTGGGAAAAGGAATCGGGGGTATCCGGTCGAAACAGTGCCTGAACATTACCGGCTGTTTTGTAAATATTTTAACTGCTATGATATTATGTTCACAAAGGGACCTGTTTGCGGCAGCGTTATGAACTCTGTTAGAAAAGTCATTATCGGAGTAGTCTCGCTTTTAGCGATTATAGTCATCGGCATCATCGGGTACACCCTGATAGAAGGATGGAATCCATTCGATTCGCTATATATGACGGCAATGACTATAACCACCGTCGGATACAGCGAGCTGCATCCTCCGCTCAGTACCGGGGGGAGAGTTTTCAGCATTTTTCTGATGTTCGGCGGTGTCGGTGCCGCCCTGTACACATTAACGGGACTTATTCAGTACATTATCGAAGGTAATATCGGAACCACCTGGTGGAGGCGAAGAATGAAAAATAGAATAAGCAAACTGGAAGGACATTTTATTCTCTGCGGCTTCGGAAGAGTCGGAGAAGAAATAGCCAATATTTTCAAGGAAGACGATATGCCATTCGTCGTTATCGATAACAGGCCGGAGTGCATCGCCAGGGCCGAGCAGGCGGATTTCCTCGTCATAGAAGGCGATGCCACCAGTGACGATGTCCTGAAAGAAGCCGGTATAGAACGCGCCCGCGGGCTGGTGGCGGCTCTGGGCACCGATGTAGATAATACATATATTACCCTGTCCGCCAGAGGACTGTACCCGGAGCTTTTTATCACGGCAAGGGCATCGGATACCGAAGCCGAGACAAAACTGAAAAGAGCGGGAGCCAACCGTATAGTATCTCCGAACAGCATCGGCGCCCGACGCATGGCTATGCTCGCCCTGCGGCCCGCAGTGGTCGACTTCCTGGATACCATTACCCGCCGTCGCGGTCCCGAGCTGCAGATGGAAAACGTAGCCATACAGGAAGACTCTTTCCTGAACGGACAGACTATCGACGACGTTAAACATTGTTCTAAAGCAACAGTACTTGCTATGAGCAAAAAGACGGGCAGGTTCATAGCAAATCCGGCAGGAGACGAGAAGGTTGTAGCCGGAGACAGCCTGATTATTATGGGTACCAGTGAACAACTGACCTCTCTGGAAGCCATCTGTGAAGGAGTCACATTCAACGAGTAATAAAAGAAGGAAAGCGTTATGAAAAAAACCGTTTTCGTCGACGGTTCGCACGGCACTACCGGACTGAAAATCCATGAGCGCCTTGCCGGCCGCAACGATATCGAAATCGCCGAAATCCCGGAGTCCGGACGCAAAGACCCGGCGGTCCGTGAAAAGATGATTAACGAGGCGGATATAGTCTTTCTATGCCTCCCGGACGATGCCGCACGGGAGTCTGTGAGTCTGATAAAAAATCCTTCCGTATGCGTTATAGACGGCTCCACGGCGCACCGCGTCACGAACGGCTGGGTATACGGTCTGCCGGAACTGAAAAAAGACCAGCGTTCCATGATAAAAGAATCCAAGAGAATATCCGTCCCAGGCTGCCATGCTACCGGCTTCATCCTGATGCTGCATCCGCTGATTGCCAATGGTATAGTATCGCCGGACTACCCCGTCAGCACTCACGCCGTAGCCGGATACAGCGGCGGCGGCAAATCTATGATTGCGGACTATGAGACAGCCGGAACTCCCGATTATATTAAAAATCCTCGCCCTTATTCTCTGGCGCTTAACCACAAGCATCTTCCGGAAATGGCGAAATACTCCGGGCTGGCCCAGCCACCTCTTTTCAACCCCACCGTGGTCGATGTATACACCGGCGAGATAATTTCTATTCCGCTGATAGTGGGTCACCTGAAAAAAAGCATGAACGCCGAAAGTATCAGGGACCTGCTGGCGGACTATTATTCCGGTGAGCGGTTTATTAAGGTTATGCCCTACCCTGCCGACGACTTCCTTAAAGACGGATTTCTGACCTTTACCGACTGCAACGGTACCAACAACCTGGAGATTTTCGTCTTCGGGGATGATGAGAGAGTCCTGCTGTCCGCCCGTTACGATAACCTGGGAAAGGGGGCTTCCGGCGCCGCCGTCCAGAATATGAACATCACCCTCGGTCTGCCCGAGGAGACGGGACTGTAAGTATAGCGATATCCACTTAAACCTTGTAGGAGCAAACATGGACTACAAACCGATTGGTATAGTAAAATCGCCGGTCCGCGAAGGAATAGACAGTGGCTGGGGTAAAGTCGAATCAGAAATTCATATCAGCAGCGAATATGCCGACGGCCTGAGAGGGATAACCTCTTTCTCTCATATCATAATCGTGTTTGAAATGCACGAGTCCAGTTTCAGTCCTGAGGACCATCTCGTCCGCCGTCCGCAAGAGCGTGAAGATATGCCTCTGTCAGGTATCTTTGCGCAACGAGCCAAACACCGTCCGAATCCTGTCGGAATAACCAGCGTTAGACTCCTGGGAATGAGAAAAAACATACTCAAGGTACGAGGACTTGACGCTATAGATGGGACCCCCGTTCTCGATATCAAACCTTATTTCCCGCAGTACGATAGAATTGAGAACCCGCAAACTCCCGAATGGGTAGACAGACTCATGGCAGACTACTTCTAATGACAGGATGTAATTCTCAGGCTCGCCATTCTGTTCTAATGGAAGATGTGACTTTTCTCATTGACGCTCTCGAAGACGCTATGTTATTCTTAGACGTGTGAGCGTGTATCACGCTCCCTTTTATAAGGAGGAAATTATGCAGAGAGAAAAGGTGGAAGAGGTACTGAGCAAGGTACGCCCCCTGCTGGAACGTGACGGCGGCGGCGTTGAACTCGTAGACGTAGCCGATGATGGCACTGTTTCGGTAAAGCTTACCGGCGCCTGCGGCGGCTGAGCGATGTCTCAAATGACCCTGAAAATGGGGATTGAGCAGGTGCTCAAGCAGGAAATTCCGGAAGTCAAGGAAGTAGTAGCCGTACAGTAAATAACACTCCTATATCGGAGACAAAATGGTAACGACAAAGGTTAAGACCAGACAGTATGTGCATCTGGAGCCGGGCAAGGATGTATCATTCGGCATCGCCGGGCGGTACATACCATATGGCGTAAAAGTAATCGATTACAACGGCAGAGAAGTAATGTATGAAATCGGGCAGGTAAGGATGGAATCCTCCTGCTGCGGCCTCGACGACTGGATATCTACCGTTGTGCCCGGATACGTGGTCGACTGGCAAGGTTCCGTAAACGAAGACGGAATGCCTGTGACCGTAGTTGAACCGGTTACGG
>CAZIYN010000230.1:0-3308 GCA_964543495.1 uncultured Dehalococcoidales bacterium
GTCCCAGCCGAGCTATGACAAACAGCCCGTACGCGATTGGTTGACAAAATCGGGATGGAATAAAGAACCCCCTGCGCCGATGCTGCCTGACGATGTCATTGCATCCACCAGCCGGATTTATCGTACAGCCTACGAAAAACTCACCGGCAAGAAACTGGGGTAGTTATGATAATATTACTGATTATAAGTCTGTTGGTTGGAACTGCCGGTGCAACCTGGTTTACGATCAAGGGAAAGAGGCTCGCTGAGCCTTCCTGCACATCAAATATCCAATTGATCTTAATCATCCTGATGGTCCTTTTTGGGTTTGTTGGGAGTATCTACAGTATCTGGAAAATGATTACTGGATAAACAGGCGGCTTGGTATCAGAATTCGTACGTTACCTATCTATCAATAGATGTTATGGGATATTAAGAAGGTAATGTAGATATACACATGGGAATCCAGTCCCACTCCCTGTTTGCCCTGAGCTTGTCGAAGGACCATTCCCCCCTTTTGTAAAGGGGGACTAAGGGGGATTTTCTAAATCTAGCCCCTCTGTAGCTTCATCAAGGGTTCATCCTGAAGGCTCATGCTGAAGGGCGGTTTACCCGCCGCAGTCCGCCTCTGGTGGACGCAGGCGGGTCGAAGGGTTCATCCTGAGCTTGTCGAAGGATCATTCCGGCTCTTCACTGTCATTCCGGACTTGATCCGGAATCCAATCCTACTCCTCTGTCATTGCGAGACCGTTCCGCTGTAGCGGAAGGCGAAGCAATCCGTTACTCTCCGTTTTTCCAGTATCCGGCAGGTATAGTCCTGCAACTTATTTGAAAGGTGACTGTCGAGACAAAGTAGCCATTTTCGAGAGTCCCCCTTCCCTTGTTAAGGGGAGGCTTCGTCGTGAGCTCAGCCGAACGGGGGACGATTCGTAACAGGGGGAGAGGATATTTTAAATAAAGAAAAAAAGTTAAACTTTATAAATGGGAGTTTTCTAAAGAGGGACTCTGCCCCTCTCTATCTATACCCCTACCCCATCGCCTCTTTCAGCCCCTTCAAATATGCCACCTGCCCGGCGTGCTGCATCCCGTCTCCCAGGACGCCTATCAATCGTGCGCCCACGTTTGGCGCCCTTTCATTGTCCAGTTCCCGGCTCAGGTCGGCATCCGTAAGCCCTTTCATAATACCGGTTATCCTTTCCGTTACCGCCTTCTGGTAGCCCGTCAGGGTAGCCACATCCGGCGACTTGAACGCCTGCACCTGCTCCGCGGTGTGTCCCAGCCCGGTGTCGTCGGGTTCGGCGGGGCGGTCGAATTTCTCATACCATTTATCTTTTACCCAGAGCTGCTCTCCACCGAAAAGCTCCGTAAAAGTCTTGTCCTGGTAGCGGGTAAGGTGCCATATCATCCACCCCATGCTGTTGCTCTCGGGTGTAGGCTGCCAGTTCAGGTCTTCCGTGCTCACATCGGCAAGCGCCCTTTCGAGTATCCTGGTTATACTGCCGTAGCTGCCCGTTACTATCTGTTGCCAGTCCATTATTCCTCCTCGGTTGCTTTACCAGTTATTCGGTTTGCAGAGTATTTCTTTTATCTTCAGGTCGAAAAGGTCCTGTGAAAATACCGGCCGTACTATTATCGCCGTATCGGCTCCTCCCCTGGTGCCGGCTATTGCCATAACGTCCTCTTCGGTACTTACCAGCCCGGCGTCGGCGGCCATCACCGCGCATTCCACGCCCACCTTGACTCCCGTACCCATCATCCGCAGGGCTTGAGCAATCATCTCGGCTGGGGTGGTCGATTCGAATTTGCGGCGGACCGCCCTCGTTACTCCTGCAAAGAGGTGCGTGGCAACAAGTACCGTTGCTTTGCTCCTGATAAGCGCCTCGTCGCCATCGGAGAAAGTCTTCGTCAAATTCTCCTGCGTGGCTTCCAGGAAACCGGCTATTACTACAATCTTCATGCCTTTCAGGGAGAGTACCGCTTTTTCTGCCGTATATCCCCGGTAGGAGGCGACGACTATCGTCTTTATCCCCTTCTCCGCGGCTTTCTGTTTTACTATTTCCAGTACGGCGTCGGTGTTGTCTCTGCCCGGTGTCTCGAAATATGTTATATCGGTTTTCATTTATCCTCCGGAAGATGTCGGTTTTGTTGCCAGCCATTCGCCGGTAAGCTCCAGTACCGCCAGTTTATGCTCGTAATTCTGCCGTCGGAGCGGAATCATGTCCACAACGTCGAACCCGCATGTTTGCAGCACCCGCTCCAGGCTGACGCAGCACATCGGGGCATTGCCCCCTCCCCCACCTGAAAGGCACACTCCGATAGCCGGAGTTGCCCCCTCGGGTGGCACAATCGGACCCGCCGGTCTTGGCGGCGGAGCTGCGCCTCCTCGTGGAGGGGGTCCCGGTCGCCGGCTTGTCCGGCGCAGGCGGTCCAGGAACGCTCTCATGCTCTCGCTCAGGTCTCCGAAATAGACCGGGTTGGCGAATACCATCACGTCCGCCGCTTTGATTTTCTCGACTATCGAGTCGAAATCGTCCTCGATGGTGCACTTCCCCTCCCGGCGGCACTGGCCCCAGCCGTCGGCGTCGCACTGCCGGCAGCGCTCTATCTCCTGTTCGGTAAGGAACACCTGGTCCCATTCGCCCCCGGCTTTCTCGATACCCTTTCCCAGGGCTTTCATCGCCCCGGCGGTCCTGCCCTCCCGGTTCCTGCTCCCCGATATCATGAATACCTTCATCATCTCTTCTCCCGTTTGATACGCGTTATTTCCATTATCTCACAAACGCATAAACCCGCACCAACAGCTACATTGTGGTAAACAACCCCCTGTCATTCCCGCCCTTCTCTGTCATTACCGCCCTTCTCTGTCATTACCTCCCTTCAAATTCATTCCCGCCCTTCAAAGTCATTCCCTCCCTTCAATGTCATTCCCGCGAAAGCGGGAATCCAGAAATACACCGATTGCATTCAGCTGTTTTCATTCTTTTCTGTTATAAAAATCTGGTTCTCTCTCCCCTCGCGGGAGAGAGTCAGAGTGAGGGGGTTCACCCTGATTGCCCGCCGAAGCCTTGGCATAGGCGGGGGAATCCGGTCCCGCTCCCCTGTCATTGCGAGGAGTCCGCCGTAGCTTCAGCGTAAGCGAACGACGTGGCAATCTCTACTCATAAATACAGAAAATGTTACACTCTAACCTGGAGACATGAATCCAGACCCGCTCCCCTGTCATTGCGAGGAGTCCGCCTTGGGCGGGCGACGCGGCAATCTCTACCTATAAAATCAGAAAATGTTACACTCTAACCTGGAGACATGAATCCAGACCCGCTCCCCTGTCA
>CAZIYN010000231.1:0-3305 GCA_964543495.1 uncultured Dehalococcoidales bacterium
ATAAGCCGGTAGAGGAAAGGTGGAAAGCGATGCGTGACAGCCGTGCCGGGGCTTTCGGCATCGTCGGAGTCGCCCTGCTGATACTGCTGAAATACATTCTTTTAAACAGCATCCCCGGGAACCTGATGATACCAACCCTGCTGATTATGCCCGTGATAAGCCGGTGGACGATGGTCTATGCCATAGTAGGTTACCCTTACGCCAGACAGGAAGGGCTGGGTAAAGCCTTCAAACAGGGTGCGAACAAACGGAGGCTTATAACCGCCGGGATGTTGGCCCTGCTCATTGCGATACTGTCAGCCTGGCTCGGCGGAATTACTTACTATTATTTTGCCGGGCTGGTAATTATGTTCGTAATCTGGGTTATAATTATAATGGCTGCGGCATATTTCAAGCGTAAGTTCACCGGGCTCACAGGCGACACCTACGGAGCGATAAACGAGATAGCCGAAGTCGGCGTCCTTATCCTCATATGCGTTTTTGCTTTCAATGGCTGGCTGATTTGAACTGATACGGGAGGAAATTTTGACTAAACTGCTTATGGTCAGACACGGTGTCACCGAGACCAACGCTACCCGGAAGTTCACCGGTCAGACCGATGTTGACCTGAATGAAGAAGGATACAGGCAAGTAGAGAAACTGCGGGACCGCCTTGCCGATGAAGAGATAGATGTTATCTACTCCAGCGACCTCAAACGGGCGCTGGTAACGGCGGAACCCATTTCTCTCAGCCACCGGCTCAAGGTAACCCGGTGTCCTGAACTCAGAGAACTGGATTACGGAATGTGCGAAGGTCTAACTTATAGAGAAATTAACGACCGTTATCCAGAACTGGGCAGGTTAATAGCCGAAGTAAATCCGGAAATGGAATTCCCGGGCGGCGAGTGCTTTCAGGATTTGACAAATAGAGCGGAAAAATTCGTAGAAATAATCAAGAATCACGGAGAAGAAGAAGCGATACTCGCCGTGTCCCACGGAGGAATGGTGCGCACACTGATATGCCGGTTACTGGGGCTTGAACTGAGTTACTGGTCAAGCTTCCGTATAGACAATGCTTCTTTAACGATAATCGATATATATCCCAGGCGGACAATAATCAGCCTTTTAAACGATACATCTCACCTTAGAGAGACAGGAGGTTAAATTGAGACCTGCATTTATATCCTGGAGCGGCGGAAAAGACTGCTCCCTAGCCTGTTATATGGCAACACAAAACGGATTTGAAGCCAGGTACCTGCTTAATATGATAGGCAAGGACGGTACGCGCTCCCGCAGCCACGGAATGTCATCGGACGTCCTGAAAAAACAGGCGGAGGCTATGGGAATTGCACTCGTACAGCAGCCTACTGAAAAAGACGACTACGAAGAGAATTATAAAAATGCTCTGAGAAGGTTCAAAGAAGAAAGTATAAGCGACGGTGTTTTCGGCGATATCGACTTCAACGCCCACCTGGAATGGATTGAAAGGGTATGTAAAGAATCGGGGATGACTCCCAACCTGCCCCTGTGGGAATGGAAACACGATAAAATTATGGATGATTTTATCGGACTGGGATTCGAATCGGTTGTTGTCACCACCAAGCCGGACAAACTGGGCAAAGAATGGCTGGGCAGGAAAGTTGATAGGGAATTCCTGAAAGACCTTGAAAAACTGGGTAATGTTACCCTCTGCGGTGAAGCCGGGGAATTCCACACCTTCGTAATAAACGGACCGCTTTTTAACAAGCGAATCGAGATTCTGGAATCCGAGAAAGTTTTCAGGGACGAGCGCTGGTTCCTCGATATCGGTAAAATAGAACTCCGGGATAAATAACCTTCACGCTTCTTTTTAGCACCCTGTCTTTTACTGTATAATGTCCAGAACTACCTCAACCCGAATATAAACCGGGAGGCATAGAATGGTTGTTATAAAGAGAGTCGGAGTCCTTTCACTCGGTACTATGTGGGGGATATTATCGGCAATAGGCGGTCTGATTGCCGGACTTCTGATGGCAGGATTCTTTTCAGTAATATCCGCTTTCGCAGGAGTTGCCGGTGATATCAACGGTGGAGGATATGGTATGGATGATTTGGGTTATATGGGCTGGATGTTCGGCGGCATGGCTATAATCATCTATCCGGTACTATACGGAGTTCTCGGCTTTCTCAGCGGAGTTATCGGTGGCGCCCTTTATAATTTGTTCGTAAAGTGGGTAGGCGGAATCAAGGTGCAACTGGTGCAGGAAGTTACTGTAGAAGAAAGTACCACGAGTAATACATAGACCAACCGGAGGGCCTGACAGATTAATATTCTAATTACAGGCGGCGCCCGCAGCGGCAAGAGTGACTTCGCTCAAAAGCTAGCGGCCGAATCGGGTAAAAAAGTACTCTTCGTAGCCACTGCGGAAGCCGGCGACGAAGAAATGCGGCAGCGTATCGAGAAACACAGGCAGAACAGACCGGAGTCCTGGACTACGCTTGAGATACCCATAGGTGTGGGAAATGAGATTATAGACTCATCGGTGGATTCCAAAGTGATAATTATCGACTGCATTACGATGCTGGTTAACAACGTGTTCAGTCGTTTCGACTTCGATTCGGATTCGGGTATCGATGAAGAAGTAATCGAAAAAGAGGTAGGACTTCAGATTTATCAGATAATAGACTGCCTCAACCGACTCAATGCCAGTTTTATAATGGTCACCAATGAGGTAGGGATGGACCTGGTGCCGGATAACAGGATAGGCAGGATTTACCGCGATTTACTCGGCAAGGCAAACAAGCTCCTGGCGGATAAAGTGGACGAGGTCTACCTGATGGTAGCCGGGATTCCGGTTAAGATTAAACCACCTGATTATTATTAAGAGTCTTTTAACCTCTCCCCTGTTACAAACTTTCCCCCTCACCTTGATAAGGTGAGGGGGATTTTCAAAAAGGGATTCTTATACCTCCATACTCTTCAAAGGAGTGAAGCTCCTTAACGCCGGAGTTTAAATGGGGAGTTTCTATGAGGGGGCATAATGCTCCCTCATAGGTTTCCTCAAGAGAGGCGGGCGGAAAAAGGTAACACAGGGGGTGGGGTTATACAGAAATAACTTTGTAAACATAATCCCAGAGTGATACACTATATCCAATCATTTTATCCAGAGGTAATATATGGGCATATTTATCACCTTCGAAGGCGGAGAAGGTAGTGGAAAGACCCTTCAGGCGAAAGCACTCCACCGGAAACTTATGCAGGCAGGTACTCCGGTGATATTAACGCGCGAACCGGGCGGTACGGAAGCCGGTGAAAAAATCGCCCATCTGCTCAAACAGTTGAAAGA
>CAZIYN010000232.1:0-3279 GCA_964543495.1 uncultured Dehalococcoidales bacterium
GCTATAGTCGGCGGCAGCGATGTCGCCATTACCGATGCTCTTCACCTGGCACAGTTTGCTTCTAAGGTTATCGTGATACACCGCCGTGACCAGCTTCGGGCAACGGCTATCCTTCAGGAGAGGGCTTTTGCCGAACCGAAGATAGAGTTTCTCTGGGATACGGTGGTAGAGAAAATAGAAGGCGATGCCTTCGTTACGAAGCTGGCGGTAAGGAATGTAAAAACAGATGAGAAGTCTACCCTCGATTTGTCCGGCGTTTTTATCGCCATCGGTTACAGACCGGACACCGAATATCTGAAGGGAATCGTCCCCCTGGATGACGGTGGACATATTAAAACGAATGAAAAAATGGAGACGGAGATTCCGGGAGTCTATGCAGCCGGTGATATCCGCCTCGATTCTGCCAGACAAGCAATAACCGCCGCCGGTGACGGAGCAACGGCAGCGGTCTACGCTCACAAATATCTTACCGGGCAGTAGTACTCTGAGAGTACTTCACTGCCGCGGAATTATTAACCCTTAACTGTCTGAGGAGCCTTCTCCTTTATCTTCGGCTGGTGCTTCACCTTCAGCACCGGGTTCGCCTTCAGCCTCGACTTCACCCTCGATTTCTTCCTCTACTTCCTCGATTTCTTCCTTCTCGGCGAAGCGGGTGCTTATCTTCACCACCAGCTGGTCGGGCGTATTATGGACCGTTATACCTTCATCAAGAGTGATATCCTCGACGTGTATACTCTGGTCAGATTCCTCAAGTGTACTTACATCTACCTCTATCTGGTTCGGAATTACGTCCGGCAGACATTCAATGGACAGTTCGTTCAGTTCCTGCGCCAGGTAATTTTCTTTCTGTTTCAAAGCCGGTGGTTCACCGATTGTGACTATCGGAATGTTAACACGAACCTTTTCGTCCATCTTGACCTGATAGAAGTCCACATGGAGCAGTCTGCCGGTACGCGGCTCGCGCTGGATTTCACGGACCATTACGTTCCTGGATTTTTTCTGTTTGTCCAGCGTAAGGCTGATGATGCCCGTTCTTCCTCCGTGCGTCAGCAGGCGTTGAAGCTCGGCGGTATCACACTGCAGTGTCAGAGGTTCAATTTTATTACCGAATAAATTCGCCGGAGTCAGTCCCTGGCGACGTAATACCTTTACTTTTTTCCCCAGAATCTCGCGGGTATTTGCTGAGATTTCCATTTACTCCACCTTCCAGATTAAATTCAACCAGACCATTATAGCAGATTTTTCAATTCTGTGCTTACCACGGGAGTTTTACGGCGGGTTTCAATAAATTTTGCTAAAAAAATTACAGGTTTTTAGAATTTGCAAACAACACCGAAAAAGCATAATATTTATCCATATGTCTTATGTGATATAAATAACCGGAAGAATAAAAATTTTACGGAGGTACCAGATGACTCAGTCCGGGGAAAAATACACGGAAGAGCAGAAAAGGCTGAGAGACCAGATTGAGAAGAAATATGGTAAGTCGCCTGAGGAAGTGCGCGAAGAGAAAGAAAAGAGGATACTGGATGCTATCGAACTGAGGGAACCGGACAGGGTGCCGGTATCTTTCAGGATAACTTATTTCCCGGGGACGTATCTCGGGCTTTCGAAGAAGACTGCCTACTACGACCCCGCCACCTGGAAAAAAGCGGCCCTGCAGACGATGGTTGATTTCGACCCCGATATGTGCCAGAACTACGCCGGGTCGAGCTCGGGCCAGGTTATGGATATCCTGAAGCCGACCACCTCGAGGTGGCCCGGCGGTCCTCTACCCGATAATATCACCCACCAGGCAATCGATGTCGAGACGATGGCTGACGATGACTACGAACTCCTGATGACCGACCCCACGGATTTCACCATCAGGAAAATGCTGCCAAGAGCGTTTGAGGTGCTTAAACCACTTGCCAAGCTACCGCCTCTGGGAGAGAGGGCAAGGATGATTAATATGCTGACCCCGATGTTCGCTTCCGATGAATTTATCGAAATGGGTAAGGCTCTGGTCGCGGCGGGTGAAGCGCAGAAAAGGTGGCAGCAAGCCATGGGTACCAGCCTGGCGGAAGAGATGGAGAAAATTTGTCTCAACCCTGTGGGCGTTATGATGGCCGGCGCCGGTGGTGCCCCGTTCGATGCTATCTCCGACGGCTACCGCGGGATGCGCGGCACCATGCTCGATATGTACCGCCACCGTGATGAGCTGCTGACTCTTCTGCAGAAAATGAGTGATAACAGGGTCAGCAGGGTAACTCCTATTTCACCGGATGCACCCGGCAGGATGAGAAGACTGCCCTTCGCACTTCACCGTGGCACGGACGGCTTCCTCTCCGATGAACAGTTTGCCACCTTCTACTGGCCTTTCCTGAAGAGGGGTCTGGCAACCTCTATCGAAAACAATTATATTCCTATGCCTTTCTGTGAAGGCGCCTTCGACAGCCGTATTCACCATTTCCTTGAGTTGCCAAAGGGTAAAATGGTAGCCCATTTCGACCTCACGGATATGTTCCGTGCCAAGGAAATCCTCGGCGGTCACGTCTGCATTATGGGCAATGTTCCAGCCAGCCTGCTCCAGCTCGGTACTCCCGAGGACGTGGATGCCTACTGCAAGAAACTAATCGAGGTCTGCGGGAAAGGCGGCGGGCTTATCATCACCCACGGCACCACAATAGACGAAGCCAGACCCGAAAACGTCAAAGCAATGGTCGAGTCCGCGAAAAAATACCACCCGAAATAAAATATTTACATACCGATGAAAATCGGTATCCAGAAAGAGTGCCACAGTTAATACGCGGATATTACTGGATTCCGTATCAAGTACGGAATGACAGATGTATACTATTTCACTGCTTCTCCCTTTGGAAAGGGGAGATTGAGAGGGATTTGTAAAAATCCGAAAATCCCCCTTAGTCCCACTTTAAAAAGGGGGAAAGAGAACGCCGCCTTTCGGCGGCGTTTTTTATACCCGATACCTGATTCTATATCAGATGGTTTATAATATCCCCATGCCGGGTGTTAGAGAGCAGTTAAGAAGCGGGTTTATCGACGGAATAAAGAGGGGGTGGAGCGGTTTTATCTGGATGTGTAAAATCGTCATCCCTCTTTCCTTTGTCATCACCGTCCTCCAGTGGACGGGCTGGTTGGACTACCTGGATTTCATTCTGAATCCTCTTACCAGCCTTATAAATCTGCCGCCGGAAGCGGCACTCCCCATCATCGCACGAATGGCTATAAACCTCTATGCCTGTATCGCCATAGTGACGGTAGTCCCTTTTACAATAC
>CAZIYN010000233.1:0-3258 GCA_964543495.1 uncultured Dehalococcoidales bacterium
GCAGTATCCGTGTACGGCGGCAATCACCGGTTTGCTGAGGGCTTCCATTTTTTCAAGGGCCATTTTATTGCCCAGGCGGAACAGGTCCTGTTCGTCCTGCAGTGTCTTAAGTTCCTCTGTGGCGAATTTCAGGTCGACTCCGGTGCAAAAAGCTTTCCCGCTTCCCTTTATAACCACAACACTTACCTTATTATCGGTATCGGCATCATCCAGTGCCTGACCTATTTCCAGGAACATCTGCCGGGTGATAGAATTCAATGCTTTCGGTCTGTTGAGAGTTATCGTGGCTACGCCTTTTCTCTTCTTGTATAGGATAGTCTCGAACTTCGCCATTTTGTCCCCCTGACTCACAATAGTTTGCAGATGGAATGACCTGAAGAATTATGAATATCGCCCTCGTTTACAGGGCACGCATTATTGAATACTTTAATTAACTACCCCGTTAATGTCAAGATGATGTAAGAATATACAAATTTCATTATGATATAATCGAAACGACTACAGGAGGAGTCAAGCAGATGGCTGGGCTACTCGAAGGTAAATGCGCCGTGATTACCGGCGCCGGACGGGGACAGGGCAGGCTCATAGCGATGGCCATGGCGGAGCAGGGCGCAAAAGTGGTGGTCAACGACCTCGGAGGCGGAGTCGATGGCACCGGCTCAGACCGGACACCCGCCGATGAGGTAGTCGCAGATATCGGGAAAGCGGGTGGGACTGCTGTTGCCAACTATGACGATGTGGCTGATTTCGATGCCGCTGCAAATATTATAAATACCTGTATAAAGAGTTTCGGCAGGATAGATATCCTGGTCAACTGCGCGGGTATAGGTGGTAAAAGGGCCGACCATTTCTGGGAAATAACCAGGGAAAACTGGGATAGAGTAATCGCTGTCAATCTGAACGGTACCTTCAATACCTGCCGCCACGCTCTCGGTCATATGGTAGAACAGAACTGGGGCAGGATTATCAATTTCAGTTCGCCATCCTGGCTTGGTATAGGAGCCAGCGCTTACACGGCATCCAAAGGAGCCGTAACCAGCCTGACAAAAGGAATCGCCCAATTGATAGCTCTTGAAGGATATAATGTTACCAGCAACACCATAATTCCGATAGCGGATACGAGGATGAGTCCGCGACATGGCGGCGATATGTGGAAACGACTTTATGATGCAGGTCTTATCACAAAACAGATTTACGAGGAATCGAGCGACCCTCCGGGCCCGGAGCATGTGGTCGCTGCCGTTGTTTACCTGGCAACAGAAGAAGCAGCTAATATCAACGGTCAGGTTATAGGCGCTTCCAGAGGTCGTGTCGCTCTCTACTCCTGGCCCACCGAAATTAACGGACTCTATAAAGAAGGTATCTGGACGCCGCAAGAACTGGTCAAAATGTTCCCATCGACTCTCTCCAGGAGTCTTCAGAAGAGAAGGGGGTAAGAATGAAACTTGAAAATAAAGTTGCTATCGTTACCGGAGGGGGCGCAGGAATCGGCCTCGGCATCACATTATGCCTGGCTAGAGAAGGTGCCGACGTCGTTATAGTTGACATAAATGAAGTAAACGCAAATAAAGCCGCCGATGAAGTGAAGAAGCTGGGACGCAAAGGGTTGCCTGTCATCGCGAACGTCACCGATGAAAAACAGGTCGCCGATGCCGTGCAGAAAACGATAGACACTTTCGGCAGACTGGACATTCTTGTTAACAACGCCGGAGGAGAGTCCAGAGTCTACTATGAAAAACCGGACGAGAAGTACGATGAAATAAAGGAATGGGATGATACCGTAGAGCTCAACCTCAGGGCAACGATGCTGATGTGCCGGGCAGTAGCCCCTTATTTCATAGAGCAGAAAAACGGCAAGATAGTGAACATCGCCTCGATAGCAGGCAGACCTTCATCTAACATCGGCAGTGCTCCTGAAAGGAGGAGGGGTAAAGGACTGGAATTCGACCCGTTGACCAGTTACGGAGTAGCCAAGGCGGGGGTAATCAAGTTCAGCAGGACAATAGCTCTACAGCTCGCCGAATTCAATATCAACGTCAATTGTATCTGTCCGGGCGTTCTCTATACGTCGCTGTACGAGAGAAGTGTGCCCCGGCGAATAGATGCCAATCCCGAAGCCGAAGGAATGACTCCCAGGGAGTACTTCGATAATTATCTCTCTCCCATGGTGCCTTTAAAGAGAGAGCAGACACCCGAGGATATAGGAAACGCGGTGGTGTTCCTCACTTCCGAAGACTCACGCAACATCACCGGCCAGACATTAAACGTGGACGGTGGTATAAACCCCAGCTAGCGAATCAACACCGAAGTGAAACTATAACTGATACACCTGAAAATCCGATGCTATTTCCATATCGACTCCGGTCAGGATTAATACTTCCTCTATTTCCCAGCCGGGAGCCGCCTCCTTGAGCAACAGTCCTTCTTTGTTACCCTTCTCCCCCTTAACTTCGATTACAGCAAGGTCGGTTACTATCAGGTCTACCTGTTGCGGTGCTCCGGAAAGAGGCATCGTCAGTTCTTTTACAATCTTCGATTGGCCGTCCTTGTACAGATGAGTTATGGCTATGATACACCTTTTTGGTCCTATAATAAGTTCGAAAGCCCCACCGATTCCGATTCCCCAGTTAGGCACCGGGTACTCGAAAGCCCAGTTGGCGAAGTCTCCTTTTTCGGACACCTGAAAGCCGCCGACCACTCCGGCATCTACATGTCCTCCCCTGAGCATAGTAAAAGCGTCACCGAAGTCGAACATAGCCATTCCGGGACGCTCCCTGACGTGCTGTATAGAGGAATTATGCACGCAGGCATCGATATCTTCCCAGTTATCGATAGTTATCGATTCGCCATAACCCAGAATGCCGTTCTCACCATGCCAGTAAATATCAACTCCATGAGGGATATAATTACCCACCAGACCCGGAATACCTCTGCCGAGATTGACTATATCCCCGTCCTTGAATTCCCTGGCAACACGCATGGCGATAGTCTGCAGGGTCAATTTCTCGGTCGCATATTTCTCTATGAGTTTATCTCTCTCAGTCATTTTAAGACCCCCTTCCCGGCATAGCTTCTATGCGCTGTCGTTCAGGGCTTCCTGGAGCGTAAGATATAGCCTTGGTTACATCTTCCCATTCTGGAGAGCCCTTTCCGCCCTTTGGAACTCTTACAATGCGGTCGACGTAAATATGCGGCGTATGGATATGGTCGGGGTCTATCTCTCCCGGCTCTACGATTTCCAGCACCTCGGCAACTGTT
>CAZIYN010000234.1:0-3257 GCA_964543495.1 uncultured Dehalococcoidales bacterium
GTCCTCGTTCATCGGCTTGACACACCAGATACCTCCTATGTACAGCGCCGTGAAACACCGGGGGAAGCCGTTGTACAGACTGGCACGTGAAGGAATAACAATCGAGCGGAAAATCCGTCAGGTCCGAATCGATTCTATCGACCTGCTGGGCTGGCAGTCTCCGGTGGCTGAAGTTGAGATTGTCTGTGGAAAGGGTACGTATATCCGGTCTCTGGCATACGACCTCGGGCAGGCCCTTGGATGTGGGGCATATCTGAAAAACCTTGCCCGCACCAGGTGCGGTACCTTCGACATTACGGACTCGGTGACCATGGAACAGTTTGAAGAAGCCGTTGAATCAGACCGCTGGCAGGACTATTTATACCCGATAGATACGGTGTTTGCCGACTGGACGGCAATAGTTGTCGGCGACGAGATAAGAGAAGCCATCAGGAACGGACGCCCTCTGGATACGGATGACGAAGCTTTTTCTTCTCTCGGTTCATCGGGACAGGATAACATTACGGCAGAGCGCTGTCGTGTCTACGCTCTTGACGGTAATTTCGTCGCATTGCTGCGTTTCAATCCTGAAAAAAGCCAGTGGCAACCGGACAAGGTTTTTATCTGATAAATACACCATTTTCAGGCAGGATTTGGAGTAATCACAGCTTGACAGTTCGCCCTAATAGATATATAGTCAACTAGTGTTTGCAGGAGGCAATATTTTGCAGGCTTATTGTTTCAAGTGCCGAAAGAGAATCGAAGTAAAAAACGCCGAGCGTGTTACTCTAAAGAACGGCAGACCGGCAACGCGTGGTGTCTGCCCGGAATGCGGAACAAAGGTTTTCAGGATTGGGCAGGGCTAGAAAATACTTAACCTCAGCTATTATCGGATTTTTATTACCAGCCCTTGAAACTGGCATTTTCGCCATATCTGAAAGGAGGCTAGTTAAGCGTGGGTAAAATTAATGTAGCCATAATAGGAGTCGGTAACTGTGCATCATCCCTCATTCAGGGTGTACATTACTACAGGAATGCAAAAGAGAATGAGTTCGTTCCAGGGCTAATGCATGTCAACCTGGGCGGATACCATATCAGCGACATTAACTTCGTGGCTGCTTTCGATATCGATAAAAACAAGGTCGGTAAAGACCTGGCGCAGGCAATTTATACAAAACCTAATAACACCTACAAATTTGCAGATGTACCGGAAACGGGCGTGATAATCCAGCGGGGTATGACCCATGACGGCCTCGGCAAATACCTGTCCCAGATTATCCAGAAAGCTCCCGGTTCCACCGCAGACATCGTCAGTATTCTCAAGGAAACAAAAACCGATGTGGTAGTAAGTTATCTGCCTGTGGGCAGCGAGGAAGCCACCAAGTGGTACGTGGAGCAGATACTGGATGCCGGCTGTGGTTTTGTAAACTGTATTCCTCAGTTTATCGCCAAGGAGAAATACTGGCAGAAACGTTTCACCGATAGAGGTCTGCCGATAATCGGAGACGATATCAAATCGCAGGTAGGAGCGACGATTACCCACCGCGTACTGACGAGGCTTTTCAGAGACCGCGGAGTTAAACTCCTTCATACTTACCAGCTTAACTTCGGTGGAAATACGGATTTCTATAACATGCTGGAACGTGAGCGTCTGGAATCCAAGAAGATATCCAAGACCAGCGCTGTCACGTCGCAGCTCGATTATAAACTCGACCCCGACGACATCCATGTCGGCCCCAGCGATTACGTTCCCTGGCTGCTCGACAGGAAATACTGCCACATCAAGATGGAGGGACAGACCTTCGGCGACGTACCCCTGATACTGGATATGAAGCTTGAGGTATGGGATAGTCCCAATTCAGCTGGCGTGGTTATCGATGCAATTAGGTGCTGTAAACTCGCTCTGAATAACGGACTTAAAGGAGCTCTCGAAGCACCGTCATCCTACTTCATGAAGTCGCCTCCGGTGCAGTTTACCGATGACGAAGCCCATCAGAAGGTTGAGGACTTCATAAAGAAATACCAGCTTAAAAAGACGGCTCCTTCCGCTAAAGAGAAGTCCAAATAAGACGGGTAAATCGTGTAACCGTATTATTTAACAGGGTCAGGCTGAGATGAAAATTGCTCTGGTTTCACCATATGACTATGCATTCCCGGGTGGTGTGAACAGTCATATAGCATCACTGGAGCGTTATCTGACCATATCGGGCAATGAAGTCAAGGTCATTGCTCCGGCATCCGGAGAAATCACCCAGCTGGGTGAAAGGTTTATCCAAATCGGTAAACCACGCTCTTTCCGAAGCAGCGGTTCTATCATAAGGATTCCCATTTCTCTTCATCTGGCACCGACTATCAAGAAGGTGCTTGAAAGAGAAAAGTTCGATATTATTCACCTCCACGAACCTTTTATGCCTATGCTCTGCAGTGCTATACTCCGCTTTTCAGATGCGACGAATATCGGGACTTTCCACGCCTGGGACGGTAAACCCGGTTATAGCTGGGGCAAACCTATATCCACTTTGATGATACGGGGCCGAATTAACAAACTCCACGGCAGAATTGCCGTATCCAATATGGCTATGGCTTATGCCCACAGAAACCTGCCCGGTCGCCATGATAATTATCAAATTATTCCCAACGGTATCGATACCGAGTTCTTCTCCCCGGATGTAAAACCACTGGAAGAATACTCAGACGGAAAGAAGAATATACTTTTCTTTGGGCGCCATAGAGAAAAACGCAAGGGTCTGATATACCTTATCAAGGCTTTTTATGATGTGAAGCAGGAAATCCAGGATTCACGTCTTATAATTGCCGGAAGCGGTACCCGGATGCATAAGCCATATGAAAGGTGGATTAAAGACCACGGGCTGGCGAATGACGTTGTCTTTTTGGGATACTTTCCAGAAGAAGATAAACCAAGATTATTTAAGACTGCCGATATTTACTGTTCGCCGGCAACTTCGCATGAGAGTTTTGGGATTGTCCTGCTGGAGGGAATGGCTGTCGGCACGACGGTAGTTGCATCGAATATAGACGGATATAACGCTGTCGTTACGCATAACTCGGATGGAATGCTGGTACCTCCCAGAGACACCGTTGATTTAGCTCGTACTCTCAAATCCGTGCTTAAAGACGAACAGCTTCGGCAGAAATTATCTGCCGAAGCCATCAAGACTGCTCAGGAATATAGTTGGGAAAAACTTGCACAGAGAGTCCAGAACCTTTATCTCGAGACACTCAGGAGCCGGAATCTTGCTTGAACACTCCGATAGTAT
>CAZIYN010000235.1:0-3207 GCA_964543495.1 uncultured Dehalococcoidales bacterium
TCCCTGTTCTCAGCGCCGCCAGCTGGGTTGACCTGTCCGTGATGATAAGGTATTTGACCCCATCGAGATAAGGCAACTGGTTTTCGGGATGCAGCGGGTCCATCATGAAGTAATTGTCGTTTCTCTCAAAATTAAGAGAACTGCCGGGAACATAGTCGATAAGCTTGTAAGGTCCGGTCCCGCAGGAGTTCTTCCAGTCCTTCATATCGCCGTACATATCAATCATCTCTTTGGGCCAGCTCCACTGGAAGTCGCCGCAGACCAGTACCATCAGACCCAGTGCCGTATCGCACTTGACCTCGACGGTATATTTATCGGTCGCAGTAATCGAGCGCGGGTTATTACCCGGTCTGGTATAGGCACCATAAAGATATGACGTGGGGGTATCGAAGTTAGCATTAATACTGAATGCAGCGTCTTCGGCTGTGTATTCGCGTCCGTTTACAGGGGCTTTATCCTGCCAGTAGACACCCGGGCGGATATGATAAACGATTGTCTCGTCATCGGCTACTTCCCAGCTCTCGGCAAGACAGCCGGTCTCCAACCCGACACGGCCGACAAAACCGCTAAGCCAGGTAGTCTTATTATCCTTTACCGGGCCCTTTGTCCAGTCGCCCGTCATCAGCTCGTTGTTTGTGAGATAGGCTGAAGAGATATTGGGATGGACGGCATAAAGCTCGTCGAAGCCCATCGGGTCGCCCCTCGTATACATACCGGTATATATACCGCCGTACTTGGGCTGCTCAGGGGGTAAGAATCCTTCCTGCTCTTCCTCTTCTTCTTCTTCTTCCTCTGCTACAACTACTTCTTCCTCTTCTTCCTCCTCTTCCTCAGCAACCGTACCGCCTCCGCAGGATGCCATAACCAGTGAAATCGCCATCAGGCAGCTTATCACCAGCCATAGTATTTTCTTTGTCATAATCTAATCTCCTCTTCTCTTATTTGAGGAATATATCCCAAATGTTTTGTATACCTGCAGGTATAAAATTTCCCTATTCCTCGGTTGTAACGCTTCCATCATATCAAAATAGCACCTCCTTCTATCTGACCCTGCCACGAGACTCCATAATACCCACGTCGCTCATAAGAGGTGATAATGAGCGCCGGATTGACTGCCAGGCTGGGAAAGAAAACCTGCAGCATAAAGGTTCCCATGGCAGGGTCAGTGCAGAGTAATTAATATTCGAACTTACAACTCCTTTCCCGATATCGTTTGTTCAGAATATATTAGGTTTTCCTGCGAAATTTCCCTTGATAAAAAAGGGCACGGCCGACCTCTAAGGAATTCAGTAGTCTTCCAATGCCCAGAGTAGGTTTCATTTTATTGAAACTATCTAGTAGACGTAACACTGGTTTATGTTTTCGGCAATTCTAGCTTTTATTTTCCAATTTGTCAATAGGCAAAGACACATTCACCGCAATTTGGTTATATAAGGTTTACTGGTACGAATGACAGCCTGTATAATTCAGACAGGATATTGCTCTGAGGAACATCTGTGAAGAAAAGAATAGACACCCTGCTGGTGGATAAAAACTTGGTCGATAACCGGGCAAAAGCCCGGGCAATGATTATGGCCGGAGAGGTAACGGTAGACGGCAGGACGGTGATAAAAGCCGGGACAATGGTGGATGACGAAGCGGAAATCAGTCTTGCCGAACCGCCGCCTTTCGTGAGTCGCGGCGGTATCAAGCTCGATTACGCTCTGGACCGCTTCGGAATAGACGTTTCCTTAAAAACAGCGGTCGATATCGGCGCATCTACCGGAGGTTTCACCGACTGCCTGCTAAAGCGAGGAGCGGACAGGGTGTATTCCATAGACGTGGGCTACGGACAGCTCGACTATAACCTCAGAACAGACCCTCGCGTGACCGTAATGGAAAGGACAAACGCCCGCTACCCGGTGGACCTGCCTGAAAAGGTAGACCTGATTACAATCGATGTGTCCTTCATATCTGTCGAAAAAATAATTCCTGCGGTATCGCAATTATTAAAAGAAGACGGTAGATTAATCGTATTGATAAAACCGCAGTTCGAGGCCAGGAAAAAAGAAGTCGGAAAGGGAGGGATAATCAGGCAGCCTGCAGTCCACGCCCGTGTACTGGGCAGGTTCATCAACTGGATGACCAATCACAAGCTAAGGTTGGTATCACTTACAGCCTCGCCGATACACGGCGCATCCGGTAACAGAGAATTTTTCGTCCTGATAGAGTTGACATAACTATGACGCACAAAGATATTACGCTCCGAGCAGACGATATTAGTATAGAAGGCAGACTGTACCTTCCCGGAAGGGGAGAGCAGGAGTCCTGTCCCGCCGTGTGTGTCTGTCACGGCATACCGTCAGGCATTCAGCGTGACTCAAGTGATGTCAGTTATCCGGCATTGGCGAAGAGAATCTGCAACGAGGGATTCGCCGTGTTTATCTTCAATTTCAGGGGCACCGGAGACAGCGGCGGTAATATAGATATGACAGGCTGGACGGACGACCTGAAGGCAGTCATCGATTACCTCACTTCTCTACCGGTAATAGACAAAAACAACCTGACGCTGCTGGGTTTCAGTGCTGGAGCCGCGGTCTCTGTCTGCGTTGCTTCTAAAGATACCAGGGTTAGAGCAGTTATCGTCTGTTCCTGCCCTTCCGCGTTCGATTTCGAAGACCCCGGACCTCTCATCGACAGGTTCAGAAACATAGGAGTAATCAGGGACGAGACTTTCCCGGAATCGGTTGATAAATGGAAGGATAATTTCAATGCCGTCCGTCCGGTTGATTTCGTAGTGAGAATCGCAGACAGGGAAATATTCATCATCCACGGAAACCGGGATGATGTTGTGGATGTAAGTCAGGCATACAGACTTTACGCCGAAGCCGGAGAGCCCAAACACCTGATAATAGTGGATGGCGGTACCCACCGGCTAAGGCAGGACGAACGGGCGATGGCTATCGTAATCGACTGGCTGAAATCGAGGAAATCAAATTAATCGTTCGTGAAAACTTATAATATTTTCAGTTTTTATCAAGCGTATCATTAATCTGGCATTTTCAGGCAGCCAGGGAGGTAAAAGACAATGAAAATACTGGTAACTATCGCTGTATTTCTCGGTGTTGCCCTTGTCGGGGTTTCAGTCTGGGCATATTTAACAATGGCAACTCTTGACGAAACACGCATTAATCTAGCCGCCACCGAAGATAAACTGGCTGCTGCTGA
>CAZIYN010000236.1:0-3199 GCA_964543495.1 uncultured Dehalococcoidales bacterium
GGGGAAACGTAATCGGTACAGTCGATATAGGGGCTACATCACTGGCTAAAGGTGAGAGTATCGCCGATATGGCAAAAGTAGTCGGCAGTTATGCCGATATTATTACAATCCGGCATCCCTGGGAAGGCGCCGCAAAAGTGGTCGCCGAATACGCCGGTGTACCGGTAATAAACGGAGGTGACGGAGGTCACCAGCACCCGACTCAGACCCTTTGCGACCTCTACACGCTGTACAGGGAAAGGAAAAATATAAAAGGTTTAAAAATTGCTCTCTGGGGTGACCTGAAGTATGGAAGGACTATACACTCGCTGATTTTCGCCCTGGCTAAATTCGGCGCCGATATCCTTTTCTGTCCCAGCCCCGGACTGGAGGTCCCGGAGCACGTCATTAAAAAACTCATAAGAGAATACGGCGGAGACCTTGAAAAATACCAGGGTTCGGACCAGGATGTAAAGGGAAGTCCGTTCCCCCTGGATGCCATTTACACCACACCGAGCAGCCCGCACCAGCTTGCAATGATGCCGGATATCAGCCTGCAGGTGGAGCTTGAAGCCGGTGTGGACGCTATATACGTAACCAGGCCGCAGAAAGAAAGGTTCGCCAAAGCTGAAAAAGAAAGTATAACCGAAGAAGATTATCCTGTTGTAGATAAAAGTCTCCTGAAAGGAAAAGCCTTCAAGAAATCGCTGGTAATGCACCCGCTGCCGAGAGTCGACGAGCTGGCTTACGAACTGGATGAAGACCCGCGGAGTATGTACTTCAAGCAGGCGGAGCGCGGAGTACCGGTAAGGATGGCGCTGCTTTCGTTACTCCTGGGTAAGAAAGAATTACCAGATTCCGTTCCGGGACCCGCCGATGAAGAAGCTGCATACCCAGTGTACAGCCGCCAAACGGGCCTGTATTGCCCTAATCCCAGATGCGTATCCGTACAGGAGACGGAGACGAAATACCTTTCCCCCGAATTCAAGATAGTCGATACGGAGCCGTTAACCCTGAGATGTGTTTATTGCGAACACGGGTTCGAGCCTAAATTCATCGCCAGTGCCGACTGGCATGAAGGGAAAACGGAAACTAAGAAATACCATAACGCGGACAGTCACTGGACAAAGGTAATAAAACCGGAGAATTTAATAATATTCAACTCGGCAACCGATGCGGAATCATACGGTTTCAAGCCGAGCCAGTACACTTAACAATAATGACAGAGAACAGGAATAAAAACAGACCATTGCTCATCAGGGGCGGACATATAATCGACCCTGCTCAGAGTATTAACCAGATGGGAAATATGCTTATTACAGACGGTGAAATAGCGTGGATTGGAAAGGGAAACGCCGAACCACCCATATCGGAATACGATAGCCTTGATGCCGGTGGTATGGTAGTCTGCCCCGGATTTATCGACCTCCATTGCCATCTCCGCCAGCCCGGATTCGAGAGTAAGGAAACAATAGAAAGCGGGACCGGAGCCGCCGCAAAGGGCGGTTTTTCTACGGTCTGCTGTATGCCGAATACATCGCCGCCACTCGACAGTCCGGAGTTAATCGGGTACGTGATGGATGAAGCCGATAAGGCAGCACACACCCGGGTACTGCCGATAGGCTGTATCACGACAAAACGACATGGAAAAGAACCGGCACCGATGAAGGAGATGGCGGCAGCCGGAGCTGCCGGGTTCAGCGACGACGGCGACCCGGTTGCAGATGACGGGCTGATGCTGGAAGCTTTAAGAATCAGTAATGAGACAGGTCTCCCGGTAATCGACCACTGCGAGAACAAAGAGATGACTGAAGGTGGAGTTATAAACCAGGGTGCGGTATCGGAAAGACTGGGCTTAAAGGGTATGCCTGCAGCTGCCGAGGAAACGATAATAGCCAGAGACATAGAACTGGCTAAAAAGGCGGGAGGTCATCTTCATATCGCTCATGTCAGTACCGCCGGTTCGGTAGACATTATCCGCCGGGCAAAAGGTTCCGGGGTGTCTGTTACCGCCGAAGTTACTCCCCACCACCTTTTATTAACGGACGAGTCGATTACGGGTAACAACGCCGATTATAAGGTTAATCCGCCTTTAAGAACGATATACGACATCGAAGTTTTAATCGAAGGTTTAAACGATGGCACGATAGATATTATAGCTACCGACCATGCTCCCCATACGGTCGCCGATAAAAAACAGCCTTTCGAAAAAGCTCCTTTCGGTATCAGCGTCTTCGAGACCGCCCTGGCTAGTCTGATGACGCTCGTACATGAAAATAAGCTGTCTTTATCTACCCTTATCTCCAAACTTACCTCCGAACCGGCGCAAATACTGGCACGAAGGCTGAAAAACACCGGTTCTCTGAAGACAGGAACCGTAGCGGATATAACGGTCTTCGACCCCGACAGAGAATGGGTGGTAGATACTGATAATTTCCTCTCAAAGGGTATTAACACACCCTTTGCAGGAAGACTATTAAAGGGCAGGGTAATGATAACGTTTTACGGGGGCAAAATAACGTATAAAGAAAATTCAATAGAGGTGATAAATAATAACTGATTATGGCTAAAGAAGCGATACTTGTGCTGGAAGACGGCTCTGTCTATAACGGATATTCTTTCGGCGCTGATATTGATACCACGGGAGAAGTGGTCTTCAATACCAGCATGATTGGCTACCAGGAAATACTAACGGACCCGTCGTATGCCGGTCAGATTGTCGTTCCCACCTATCCGCTGATAGGGAATTACGGGACAAATAGCATAGATATCGAATCGAGAAGAATCCAGGTACGCGGGTTCGTGGTGAGAGAAGAATGTATCCAGCCCAACCATTACCTGAACGAGTTGACGATTCACGACTATCTGGAGGAAAGCGGTATTCCCGGTATCTGGGGTATCGATACCCGCGCTGTAACCCGCAAGTTACGCTCTGTCGGTGTTATGATGGGCATTATTTCCACCACGAAGACACCCGACCAGGCCCTGCGTGAACTTATGAAGACCCCCGACTACGGTTCCATAGACTTCATCAAACAGGTATCCACAGAGGAAGCGTATCATTGGACGGAAGGTAAAACAGCCGGAGAAAAGGAGTATAAGGTAGTTGTCTATGACTGCGGTCTCAAGTACAACATCCTTAGACTCCTCACCGGTTTCGGCTGTGACGTATCTGTTGTGCCCTGCACCGCCACCGCCGAAGAAATCCTTTCCATGGGAC
>CAZIYN010000237.1:0-3156 GCA_964543495.1 uncultured Dehalococcoidales bacterium
CCCAGACGGACGTTACCCTGGAGCAGATTTTCACCGGTGACCCGTACCCGATTAAAGGAATGTGGCTCCAGGCATGTAATCCGGTAGGCGGAATCGGACTCGACCCGAAGAAATGGGTGGAAGCCATGAAGAAGCTCGATTTCGTTGTCGCAGTCGACCTTTTCCACACGCCTACTACCCAGCTTGCCGACGTGGTGCTGCCTACGGGCACCTTCCTCGAGAAGGACAGCATCAGGAGCTGGTGGGTACCTCTCCAGAGCGTTAATAAAGCAATGGATTACGAGGAATGTAAATCGGATGTCGAGATAAACTTCGAGCTGGCGAAAAGGTTCGACCCCGATTTCGAATGGGACTCGGTTAACGACCTTTTCGATGAAATCATCAAACCTGCCGGGCTGACCTTTAAAGAACTTCAGAAACAGGGCTGGGCATTCCCGCCGGAAGGGCATCCCAGCCATCCTTATCACCGTTACGAGAAAGGACTGCTGCGCCCGGACGGCAAACCCGGTTTCCAGACTCCATCGGGTAAAATGGAACTGTATTCCGTGCTCCGGGAAGAGTGGGGACTTGAGCCGGTTGTCCGCTATGAAGAGCCGCCGTTCACTCCCGTAAGCAAGCCGGACTTGTATAAGGATTATCCGCTTATACTTTCCACGGGAAGGCGGTCGCCGGTCTATTTCCATTCCGAGCACAGGAATATCCCCTGGCTCAGGGAAATCGACCCCGACCCGGTGATTGAAATCCATCCCGATACTGCCGCCGAGCACGGGATAAGCCACGGCGACCGGGTTGTGGTGGAGAACTGGATGGGGAAGTGCAGATTCAAAGCTAAAGTTACCCTCGTGGTGCCGAAGTGGATGGTGATGGCTGCCCACGGCTGGTGGTTCCCCGAGGAGCCCGGTGAAGAGCCTTCGCTGTACGGTGTCTGGAAATCGAACATTAGCCAGCTGATACCGATGGGGTATCAGGGCGAGGACGGACTCGGCGCACCGATAAAACACTCGCTTTGTAGGATATATAAGGCCGAGGAGTAAAAATGGCAGATAAAAAATGTGAGTACGGTCTATTGATAGATTATGAATACTGCACCGGTTGTTACGCCTGCCAGGTTGCCTGCGCCCAGGAGTATAACTGGCCCGCGGGCATGGGCGGGATGAGGGTGATAGAGATGGAGCAGAAACTGCCCAACGACCGTGCGTACCTTTCTTTCCTGCCGTTCCCCACCGAGCTATGTATCCTCTGCGCTCCCCGCACCAGGCAGGGACTCGAACCCGCCTGTGTAAAGACCTGCATGGCAGCCTGTATGAAATACGGTAAAATAGAAGACCTCGCGAAAGAACTGGCTGAAAAACCGAGGCAGGTACTCTGGGTACCGAGAGCCAGTCAGTCATAACCGGAGGCGACGAACTGATAAAATTGCATAAAATATTCTGCTCATAACCCGCTGGGGACGGCGCCGGTGCCGGTGAGGTTGGACATACACATACCGGTGGAAGGTGGTCACTCCGCCTTACAGTGGCCAGTATAAATTAGCAAAGCTGGTCGTGGTTCGGATTCAGAGATGAAAAATGCCCTGATGAAGCAGGAACCGGAAGTAATCGTCCCGACGAAATCGGGACGGTGAATCTGTCAATAGTCCAGCCAAGCCCGGGACGATAGGGAAGAGCAAACGGAACCCTGACTCCTTTAGTTTGAAAGTTCAAACAAGGAGTTCGGGGAATGAGCAGAAAAAATGAAAACACGGGGTTTGTCTGTGCTAACTGCGGGCGTGAAGTATTACCCGCAACCGACGGCAGTTACAGGAATCATTGCCCCTTCTGCCTGTATTCGAGACATGTGGATATCCTGCCGGGTGACAGGAAAGATGAGTGCGGCGGTTTGATGAAGCCGGTGGGGATTAAGTATAAGGCGGGGAAGGGCTATCAGATAGTCCACAGGTGTCTGAAGTGCGGGGTGGAGAAAGCCAACAGGGTAACGGAGTCTTCTGTCCAGCCGGATGATATAGAAATGATAATAAAGCTGGGAAGCCGGAACCGCAGGCAGATAGTATAAAGATGGCAACTAAATGGGAACAGTACTGGGGAGAGGAGTCCAACAGGGGTTACTGGCTGGAGCCGGATAGGGCGGTTATCGAACTTAAAGACAGTCTGGATGCTTCCCAAATCAGAGATGTCCTCGACCTCGGCTGCGGCATAGGCAGGCATGCATTGCTCTTTGCCGAATTAGGTTTTAAAGTCACCGCCGTGGACTCTTCGCAGGAAGCTCTCGATGTTCTCCGTAAGAGCGCAGAGGAGAAAGGTGTCCCGGTTGAGATTATCGAGGGCGACTACTCGGAGGACTTGTTTCCGGAACAAACATTCCATCTGGTGGTGGCTTACAACGTTCTGTATCACGGCTACAGGCAGACCTTCAAGGATGCGGTGAACCTTGTCCACGGGTGGCTGAAGCCCGGCGGGCTCTTCTTTTTCACCTGTCCCACCCGGAGAGACGACAGGTACGGCAACGGGGAAGAAGAGGCTGAAAATACATACAGACCTTTGAACAGCATCCATCCCGGCGATATTCACTACTTCTCAAACGAAGCCGATATCGAGGAATTCTTGAGCAAGTTCAGCAGCTTCACGAGAGAGGTTCACGAACATCACTGGAACAATAAGGGGACGGTGCAGTTCAGTTCATACTGGAAGATACTTGCCCGTAAATAGCGAACAAGCGGATTCAAATAAGGATAAAATGTTTGAGAAACTGAAAGGCGCTTTTAACCGGGATAAAGCCGGGGAATCGGGCTGGATAGATATCTCGATGCCGCTCCGCCACGGTATGGCGCACTGGCCGGGCGATTCCGGTGTAGAAATTGTCCGGGTCAAGGACACGAATAAAGGCGACCCGTCCAGCCTTATAGATATTCACATCGGGAACCACTGCGGGACGCATATCGACGCTCCCCGCCATTTTATAGCCGGCGGAGGGACAATAGATATAATGCCGCCGGATGCCACCGTGGGACGGGCGCGGGTTATCGAGAGTAAAGATAAAGAGTCCGTAAAAGTGGAAGAACTAATTCCGTATAGAATCCGGCGTGGAGAGAGGATACTGTTTAAGACAGCAGGTTTTTCAAATTATTATAAAGATTATTCGTTTTATGAAGACTATGTC
>CAZIYN010000238.1:0-3072 GCA_964543495.1 uncultured Dehalococcoidales bacterium
CTGCCTGGCCGGTGCTCTGTTCCTTCTGCTTGAAGCCTTTACTCTCTGACGTCGTGTTTTTCCGGGCATCCTTCTACTCCTGTGAATCCGCTATCGGTAAAATACGGCTTTATTTACTTATTTGGCTCTGGGGTGGGACTTTTCATAGGACCGCCGGACATGTTCGCTGGTAAGGTGAGTATAGACCTGAGTGGTGGAAATATTGGCGTGTCCGAGCAGCTCCTGTACCGACCTCAGGTCGGCACCTCCACTGAGCATATTGGTAGCAAAGCTGTGTCTCAGCGTGTGGGGAGTAATTTCTTCATTTAACCCTGCTGCCTTGGCGTGTCCCTTTAATATCTGCCAGAATCCCTGCCTGGTCAGCCTCTGACCGCGACGGTTAAGAAACATCGCTTTCTCGGCGTCTGTCCTCGCCAGACGGGGACGTGCTTCTTTCAGGTACTCTTCCACCGCCAGGGACGCCTGCCTGTATATGGGAATAATGCGTTCTTTATTCCCCTTCCCCAGGCAGCGGACGAAATCACCCTTGGTATCGACATCTTCAATATTCAGAGAGATAAGCTCGCTGACCCTCATGCCGCTGGCGTAAAGCAGGTGGAGCATCGCCTTGTCCCTTTTGGCTTCCGGCGTCGAAAGTTTCGCCGGCTGTTCCAGTAGTTTCATTACCTTGGCATGGGAAATTGGTTTGGGCAGTACTCTACCCACGTTCGGTGAAGCTACATTCTGCGTGGGATTCTCAGTAAGACGGCCTTCAGCCACCATGAACTTGAAGAATGATTTGGCGGCGGCCACTTTCCTTGCCAGTGTGGTAGCCGCGTAATTTCTTTCCTTTAAGTGAAGCTGGTAACTCAGCATATCCTGCCTGTTGAAACCAACCCACGATGGACTCACACCTGTCTTTTTAGCTTCTTCATCGGCAAAGCCGGCTAACTGGGTCAGGTCGTTCTTATAGGCATCCAGGGTATTATCCGAGAAGCCCTTCTCCACGGATAAATAAGTTAAGAAACGGTTAATGTCTTCTTTCACCACTTCCTCCTCACAGTAGGAATCTTATGTAATTGCTCCTAGTCTGTTTTAGTTATGGTAATCATATTTTAACATAACTAAAACAAAATTTCACCAAATTTCAGGACTAAATTGATATTATCAGTAAAAATCGATACCGGAAGACGGTTAAAATAATAAAGAGCGTTGAATGAGGGTTGATTCAGTCCGTAACCAGATTGTTATATTCGCCGGGAATTCGTGTGTTTTCAACAGTGGTGTCGCTGAGGCGCTCGGCTACCTTCCTGAAATGGAATCCGAAGACAGAAAGGCTTACGGAAAGGGGGAAAGCCCGCGGGTACTTAAACAGGGTGGAAATAAACAGCTTCCAGAAATGTCTTCTGCCTTTCTCTTTGATGCCCAGGAACCATATGGACTTAAAAAATCCTTCGAAAAGGGACAATTTTAGCTGGCGAACTCTCTTTAATCTGGGAGGATTATACTCTTTCAGGAACGACCACACACGCTCGTAATACTCTTTAGGCGCGTAAATTGTATCCAGGATGTGTTTATAGCCATCCACCAGAGTATCATAGTTCATCCTGGGAACGAAATTAATATTGATATCGGTATTGTTTCCGGTGAAGCCTTCTTCAAGTATCCTGTTTTCCTTTTTCAGGCGCTGGTAGAGCCTGGTGCCGCGGGGAGCGTTCAGCAGGCCGACCATGGCGGTGACGATACCGCTGCGCTGGATGAAATTAATCTGGCTACGGAAAATGGAAAGCGGGTCGCTATCGAACCCGACAATAAACCCGCCCTGTACTTCGAAACCGTGGTTCTGAATCTTCCTGACCGATTCAGCCAGGTCACGGTCCTTGTTCTGATTCTTGTTGCATTCCGCCAGGCTGTCCTCATTCGGAGTTTCGATGCCGATAAACACTCTGTCGAACCCGGCCTGAGTCATCATCTGCATCAGGTCTTCATCATCGGCAAGGTTAATAGAAGCTTCGGTATAGAAGGCGAACGGATATCCTTTCTCTTTCGACCAGTCTATCATTAAGGGTAAGGTCTCGGCTTTGAGTTTCTTCTTATTACCGATGAAATTATCATCGACGATAAATACACCGCCCCGCCAGCCGTTTTCATAAATGGCGTCCAGTTCAGCGCTCAACTGTTCTTTACTCTTGGTCCTGGGCCTGTGTCCGTTCAGGATAATGATATCGCAGAACTCGCAATCGAACGGGCAGCCCCGTGAATACTGGAGGCTCATCGAAGAGTATTTATTCATTTCTATAAGCGACCAGAGCGGGATGGGAGTGCCATCAATATCCGGGCGTTCTTCGCTGGTATAGAGGTGTTTTGGGTCTCCTGCAGCCAGGTCTCTCAGGAATGGTGCGAGAGTAACTTCCGCCTCGCCGAGGACAAAATGGTCGACTCCCTCGAACTCATCATGCCCGGTGGTAAAAAGAGGTCCCCCGGCGACTATCTTCGCATCCAGCCCCCTGCATCTGGTAATTACGGATTCCACGGAATCCCTCTGCACCACCATAGCGCTGATGAATACGTAATCAGCCCACCTGATATCCTCGTCTCTCAGTGCGGTGACGTTCATATCGACGAGTTTTTTATCCCATTCTTCTGGCAGCATGGCAGCAACCGTAAGCAAGCCCAGAGGCGGGAAAGCAGCTTTTTTAGAAACGAATTTTAAAGCGTGAGTAAAGCTCCAGAAAGTGTCCGGGTATCCGGGGTATACAAGAAGTATTTTCACTTCGGCTCCTGATTCGGTATAAAATTAAAGTGGCAAGGTCCCTTTTATATTATTTCAAAGATAATGTTCCTCACCACTCATTATCGACCCGCCAGAGGCGGGTGTCCTGAGTTCATACTACTTGGCTGCCAGTGCTTTGTCAACCCTATATATGATACCTTTGTTTAATCATGTTGAGAGTAATTGATAGCAGCTGTTATTTAGAGATAGTCCGCAATGGCGTGCCTTGACACCTGTACCTGCTGAGGGTATACTCAAAGGGCGACGCGGGGTAGAGCAGTGGAAGCTCGTCGGGCTCATAACCCGGAGGTCGTTGGTTC
>CAZIYN010000239.1:0-3058 GCA_964543495.1 uncultured Dehalococcoidales bacterium
AAACTATCCTGCCCAGTTATAAAGAGTTTTATGAGGACCGCTGGTTTTCATCGGGCAAAGAGAAACGTACGGATACCATAGAAATAGCCGGGCAGAAAGTCCCTTTCGGTACCGATATTCTTTTCAGCATCAAAGGAATTGAAGCCGGTACTATCGGAGTCGAAGTATGTGAAGACCTCTGGTTTCCGCTGGCTCCGCACGAATATCAGGCACTTGCCGGAGCTACTGTATTGATTAACATTTCGGCAAGCAATGAAATACTGGGTAAGGCGGAATGGCGCCGGACGATGATATCTTCGGAGTCGGGCAGATGTATCGCCGGATATTGCTACGTATCATCGGGTATCGGGGAATCCTCAAACGATGTGGTCTATAGCGGGCATGCCCTGATTGCTGAAAACGGTGTAATCCTGCAGGAGTCAAGGCGGTTGTCCTCAGGTCCTCAACTACTTGTAAACGATATCGATATCGAGCGGTTGGCTCACGACAGGCGGACGTTGACGGGATTTCGTGATATATCCGCACAGATGAAAGCGTATCGGATTATAGAAACTGATGTCGATGACCCGTATCCGGAGAAGCTGGAGCGGATGCTCGACCCTCATCCGTTCGTACCGAAAGAATCGGCAAGGCGAGCCGAGAGGTGCCGCGAGATATTTTCCATGCAGGTAGCGGCGCTGGCACAAAAGCTTATCGGAGCCAGGAAGAGGAATATCGTACTGGGAGTATCCGGGGGGCTAGATTCCGCACTGGCGTTACTGGTTGCCGTGAGGACGATGGACTTTCTTGAATTGCCACGTGCGAATGTCCATGCCTTTTCAATGCCTGGTTTCGGGACCACATCAAGAACGAAAACTAATTCCACAAAATTATGCCGGGCATTGGGAGCGAAATTTAAAAATGTAAGTATAAACAGGACCAGCAAGTCACATCTTCAGGATCTGAAACACAGTGGTGAGGAAGAAGATGTGGTTTTTGAAAACGTTCAGGCACGTTACCGCACGGAATTTCTATTTAACAAGGCAAACGAGCATGACGGTATTCTGCTGGGCACCGGTGACCTGACCGAGATTGCGCTGGGATGGTGCACCTTTGCCGGAGACCATGTTTCTCATTATCATATAAATACATCGGTACCTAAAACTCTGGTACGTTACCTCGTACGCTGGGTAGCCGAGGAGGAATTTCCAAGGTCGGTAGCCCAGAATGTATTGTATGATATTCTCGATACGCCGATATCTCCTGAACTCCAGCGTCCCAGGGAAGGGCAGATAGAGCAAAAGAGTGAAGACGTTATCGGCCCGGTGGAGCTTGCGGATTATTATCTCTACCCGTTCATCCGCTTCGGTATGAAGCCCGGGAAGATTCTCTTTATGGCGAACGAAGTAAGGAAGCAGGAGCTTTTTGACGGTCAATATACACTCGAGGACCTGCACAAGTGGCTTAACAGCTTTCTGGAAAGGTTCTTCTCGAACCAGTTCAAGAGGACATGCCTTCCCGAAGGTCCAAAGGTAGGTTCTGTAAGTCTGTCTCCGCGGGGTGATTGGAGAATGCCTTCGGATGCCGAGGTAAAACTCTGGCTCGAAGATGTGGAAGCAATTTATACGAAATTACGCGAATAGCAGCGGTTGTCATTTATCTGTTATTGGTTGGCTTTTCATGTGAGGATGAAATAACGGCTGAAAAGTTATCTGGAGTGGAAATATCTTATGGAACAACCCGTTGGTTCTGATGCAGAAAGCAAGCTGATAGCGATACTGAAAATTTTAAGTGAGTCTTCCGAACCCCTCGGTTCTATCACAATTGCCCGCAGGCTGGAAGAAGATGGTATTTTTCTAAGCGAACGGGCTGTCAGATATCATCTCAGGATATCTGACGAGCGCGGTTTTACCGTGCCCGGTGGCCGCGACGGCAGGCTGATTACTTCCGCCGGACAGCAGGAAGTAAAAGAAGCGCTGGCGCCCCAACACCTCGGATTCGTGCGTGAGAAACTGGAAATGCTCGCCTACGAAAGCACTTTCGATCCCGAAAAACGTACAGGGCAGGTGCCGATAAATACATCAATCATTCCCTCCGATAAGTTTAAAAAAGCCCTGTCTGCAATGAAGGGGGTGTTCGAAGCCGGTATATGCGTCAGCAGTCTTGTCGCGGTGGCATCAGAGGGTGAGAAGCTTGGCTCGGCGGTAGTGCCGGAAGGGAATATGGGACTGGCGACTATTTGCAGCGTAGCGGTGAACGGCGTACTTCTTAAATCGGGTATACCCACGGAGTTCAGGTTCGGCGGAGTCCTGGAAGTCAGGAATTCAAATCCCCGCCGTTTTGTAGCCATAATCGACTATTCGGGCACTTCACTCGACCCCTCGGAGCAGTTTATACGCGCCGGAATGACAGATGTTAAATCGACAGCAGAAACGGGAAGCGGTAAAATCCTGGGTGTTTTCCGCACTATTCCTGCGCCGGCTAAAAAGGTGGTGGAGGAGAAGATAGAACTGCTGAAGGAAGTTGGTATAGGCGGCATCGTTACTCTCGGTAATATCAGCGAACCGCTGTGCCAGATTCCGGTGGCGTTGAACAGGATAGGAGTAGTCCAGTACGGCGGTCTTAATCCGGTGGCTGCGGCGGTGGAATCTGGCATCAAGATTGAGAATATCGCGGAGAGCGGACTGATAGATTTCCAGGAACTGCAGAGTTTTTCCAGTCTGTAACTTCCGGAGTAATCCTGAATTTCATTCTTTTAATCTATGTTAGGGGATAAATATGTATGTACAAGAAGTGTTGATAAAGTCTATTGATGAAAGCCAGTCTTATATGAATAAGTCTCTCGATGGGCTTAATGCTGAAGAATTTACCTGGAGTCCGAAGACCTGGAGCAACAGCGTTATCTTCATTTACTGGCATCTCGCACGAGTCGAAGATATGTGGATAAACCGGATTCTCAAAGGGGGAGAGCCCGTATACATAACAGGCGGCTGGGAACAGAAGATGGGTATTCCTCGCGGTGAAATGGGGTTCGGGTATGACGAAGAAAAACTAAAGGCCTGGAAAGCTCCGGATATCG
>CAZIYN010000240.1:0-3052 GCA_964543495.1 uncultured Dehalococcoidales bacterium
AAGCTGAGAGAGGTAAAAGTACTATAAAATAAGAGTTTTTCCGCCGCCGGAAGGCGGCTGAATCAGGAGGTAATTTCAGTGTCTGATAACAAAGGTGTTCTGGTTTACGGTGAAGTTACAGAAGGTAAATTAAGCGGTACCACCGCTGAACTCCTCGGCTGCGGCAGGAAACTGGCTGACGACCTCGGTGAGGAACTGAGCGCGGTAATGGTGGGGAGCGGAGTAAGCGGAGTTGCCCAGGAAGCTGTCGCTGCCGGTGCCGACAAGGTCTACGTGGTGGATGACGCGCAGCTTGAGAACTACCAGACCGATACCTACGTGATGGTTATGGAGAAGGTTGCCAACGAGGTGAAACCTTCCATTATTCTGCTGGGACAGAACTCGGCAGGCCGTGACCTTGCTCCCAGACTGGCATTCAGGCTGGGAACATCGGCTACCCTGGACTGCATCGCCCTTGAAATCGAGGGCGGACGACTCCAGATGACGAAACCTGTCTACGGAGGAAACGCCCAGGCTATTTACACAACCGATACCGACCCGCAGATAGTTACGGTAAGGGCGAAGGTAATGGAGCCTCTGGCTCCCGATGCAGGCAGAAAGGGAGAAATAGTAAATATAGATGCCGGTATCGACGCTTCGGCTGTAAAAACCAAGGTCCTCGATAAGGTCAAAGAGGAAGTAGCGGGAGTCAAGCTTGAGGACGCGGTGGTGGTAGTGAGCGGCGGCAGGGGAATCGGAGGACCGGAGGGATTCTCCCAGTTGCAGGAACTGGCCGACCTGTTTAAAGGAGCGGTTGGAGCCAGCCGACCTGCCTGCGATAACGAATGGGTACCCGATACCCAGCAGGTGGGACTTACCGGAAAGATTGTAACTCCCGACCTTTATATAGCAATCGGTATCTCGGGTGCCAGCCAGCATATTGCCGGCTGTTCCAGCGCCAAGACAATGGTTGCTATCAATAAAGACCCGGAGGCGAATATCTTCAGGGAAGCCCAGTATGGCGTGGTAGGCGACTGGAAGAAAGTCCTACCCGCTTTCATCGCGAAGGTCAAAGAACTGCTTTAAGAGTAGAGAGGGCAGACTTATATAATTCGATATAGAAGGAGGGCTGAGTAGACGCTCAGCCCTCCTTTTCTGCGTCCGGGTATTGCTGCAGAGTAAATATCCACCTGTACGCAGACGGACTGATATGTTATTATTACCTGATTATCAGTCCTGATTTATTCGAATTTATGGACAGCATTCAACTTACCAACAAACAGGCACGGCGGTTTATCCTCGCCCATCAATGCCTGCTGCCTCCGTATCAGCTAACAGGTAAAGACGGGGTAATCGAATTTATAAAACGGGTGGGCTGTATCCAGTTCGACCCTCTTGACGTGGTCGGCCGCAATCCGGAGCTTGTCCTTCAATCGCGTATCGACAATTATCGCCCCGACATGCTGGAAGAGCTGCTTTATGAGGACAGGAAGCTCCTCGACGGCTGGGATAAATTAATGGCTATTTACCGCATCGAGGACTGGCCGTATTTTTACCCCCGCCAGCGTCAAATGGCCGGACAATCAGCCAGAAGAATGAACGACCAGATTAAAGAAGTGTCTCCAAAGGTCTATAAGGAAATCGAGGAGAGGGGACCGCTTTCATCCATAGACATGGACCACGACCAGAAAGTAGCCTGGTCGTGGGGCCCGACACGGGTGGCGAAGGCTGCCGCTGAGAATATGTTTTACCTGGGCGAGCTGGTTATCCACCATAAGGTCCACACCCGCAGGGTGTACGACCTTGCCAGCCGCCATATCCCCGAGGAGCTGCTTTCAGCACCGGACCCAAACAAGACGCAGGAACAGTACCATGAGTGGCATCTCCTGAGGCGCATCGCCGGTATAGGCCTGATGTGGAATACAGGCTCGGGCTTGTGGCGGGGGATATACGGAGCCCACAGCAAGGAGCGGGTGGCTGCGATGAGCCGGATGATAGAACCGGGCGAAGCGGTGGAAGTACAGGTTGAAGGTATTAAAGTACCGCTTTACATGAGAAGTATGGATATGCCCGATTTAGAAAAGGTAATGAAGTCGGATGATATTCCACCGGGCGCCGCTTTCATCGCACCCCTGGACAACCTGATGTGGGAAAGGGACTTAATCGAAGCCGTTTTCGGTTTCAGGTACCGCTGGGAGGTATATAAGCCGGTAGCGGAGAGGGAATACGGGTATTACGTGCTGCCGGTGCTTTACGGCGACAGGTTCATCGCCCGTTTCGAGCCGGTGCGGCGTAAAGACAGAGTCCTCGAGATTAAGAACTGGTGGTGGGAGCCGGATATCGATAGGACCCGGGATATGAATGACAGTATGAGGGACTGCTTCACCAGATTTATGAATTACCTGGACGTGAGTGACGTTAGAGTTTCGAAAGCTCTTGTAAAAAGAGAAGGACTTAACTGGCTGAGCTAGCGTTCATCTCCTGTTCTTTTTCAGCAATTCCAGTCCCTCACGGCACTGCCGCTGCGACAAACTGGGGACGAGGCTGCAGCATACTTCAGGACGAAAATCGTAGATACTGCAGGTAGTGATATACGAGTCCTTTTCCCGGGTGAGAAAGATACAGCCTTCATCCGTGTGCCGGAACAGGTATCCTATCTGGGTTTCTATGATATACCTGCCGATGAATTCATCCACCGTGATGGACAGCTTCGCGGCAATAGGGCCTATATCTTCTCTTGTGACCTGTGCGTGATAATCTACGCAGCAGATACCACAGCGGAAGCATTCTATTTCGTCTTCCGGTTTATGTCCGGCTTCGTTTTCATCCGGTGTATTTTCGATATCCGTCATTTGCAGATGCTCATATTCATGAAGTAAACGCCCGGAAGGCGAGCCATACCTGGAAGCATACATAAACCGCCGTGGGGACTACAAAGGCAAGAGACAGACCTCCGCCGGACTGTGAAGTAACCAGCCGGATGAACCAGAACATCAGCCAGATACCCAGCGGCAGGAAACTTACAATAAAGAGAGTAATCCATTTCCGGCGAGTCATATATATGCCTCCGGGG
>CAZIYN010000241.1:0-3044 GCA_964543495.1 uncultured Dehalococcoidales bacterium
ATTTTCATGACCACGCAGCAGGTGTTTGCCCTGTTGAGCCTGTATATGCTTGAGATACGTGGTGAGCGCGGAACCATAGCCAAGACAATTACCGCCACAAGTATGCTTTACAGGCTGGGCGAATTATTCAACGTTTCCGTGCGGGAAACACCTGTGGGATTTAAGTTCATCGCTCCAATAATGATGGATGAAAACGCTCTCATAGGCGGTGAGGAAAGCGGCGGATTCGGCTATCGCGGTCACGCGCCCGAAAGGGACGGGATTCTCTCTATTCTATATTTTCTCGATATGATGGTGGAAACGGGGAAGAAACCCTCCGAACTGGTTGACTATCTCTATGAGAAAGTAGGTACTCATCATTATAATCGCGTCGATATAACTTTCCCGGAAGTACAACGACAGGTGATAATCGACCGGGTAACAGAGAAACCGCGTGATGAAATAAACGGGTTGAAGGTAGTCAGATTCGATACCTTCGATGGTTACCGGTTCACCATGTCAGATAACAGCTGGCTTTTAATCAGGTTTTCGGGAACAGAGCCATTACTGCGTATTTACGCCGAGAGCGGTACGCCGGAAAAGGTGGAAGAACTACTCGCTATCGGCAGAGAAATCACCGGAGTCTGAACGGATTATGAGTACGGAAGAAAAACTACCGAGAAAAACGGAGAAGCCCTGGGGATACGAACTGCTCTTTGCGCTCACGGATAAATATGCAGGGAAGATGCTTTATGTTAAGCAAGGACACCGTCTCAGCCTTCAGTATCACGAGAAGAAAGAGGAAACGCTCTATATTTATCAAGGAAAAGCGCTCATTGAGATTGAGGGCGAGAACGGAGAGCTTGTTCAAAAGGAGATGAACGGCGGCGATTCCTTCCACCTGCCCCCGATGACAAAACACAGGATGAAAGCCCTGGAAGACACGATATTCTTCGAGGTGTCCACACCCGAACTCGATGACGTGGTAAGACTTTCCGACGATTACGGCCGTGAAGGAACGAGTGCACCCTAGATTGACACAGGGTCATTCCCCTGATAGACTTTGTATTGGCAGATTTTTTCTGCCTGTTTAATTACCCGGCCCCGTAGTGTAGCGGACTAACATGCCACCCTGTCACGGTGGAGATCGGGGGTTCGAATCCCCCCGGGGTCGCCAGTTCAGCTGGTGTTGATTTAGCGCCGGTAGTATTCATAAACTTTCCTGGCTGCCGCCGCAGCCCGACCGATGGTGGGATAAAACGGTATCCCCAGTTTAACGAGTGACGTTCTCGTCTGACACAGGTTCTTCCATTCAAAGTCTTCGATATCATCAATACCGAGGCTTTTATCTGCCACCACTCCGAGTAACGGCTTGTTGCGCGTCACATCAAGTCGGTATTGCCGCTTAATTATCTCTTCCGGTGATAGTCCGGGCGCTCCCGGAGGACCTCCCGGCATCCCCATGATGGCGATTAAAACATCGAAATCAGGGTCCTTAGCCATCATTTCCAGCACCAGGCCTACGGACAAGCTGTCGTCCTCACGAATTGAAAGGTCGGCCGGGTTCCCCAGCCAGTCCCATACGGAGACGCCGCGTTCTTTTAACTCCTGCCGGAATGCGTCGGAAAGCGGTACCACATCCAGACCGGCTCTTTCACAGATATCGGCAGCCAGCACGCTCGAGCCACCTGCCCCTCCGGCTACACCCACTCGCCGGCCTTCGACGGGAGGCAGGAACCGGAAAGATATCGCCAGGTCGATTAATTCCTCCACGCTGTCTGCTACCACTGCGCCCGTCTGGGTGGTCAGGGCTTCCCAGGTTCTGGTACTACCGGATAATGAAGCGGTATGGGAAGCCGTTGCTCTCGTTCCTGCCCGGCCTCTGCCACCTTTTAGCATAACAACCGGTTTTCGGGCGGCAGCCTTTTTGAGTGTGTGAAAAAACCTGGGGCCGTCTTTAACTCCTTCAATATAGCAAAGGATAACGCTGGTTTCCGGGTCGTCGGCCAGGTAACCGAGGAAATCGGACTCATTAAGGTCGATAGCGTTGCCATAGCTGAAAACTTTGCTGAAATAAACACCTCTGAGAGGAGAAGTTTTCACTATTTCCCGGGCCAGCATGCCGCTCTGTGAGACCAGTCCCACAGGACCGGATTCACCCGGAAAGTCGCCGTGGAAGGCAATACCGCCGGCGGGGTAATATATGCCCATACAGTTAGGGCCGATTAGTCTCATACCGGATTTTTTAGCCAAATCCAGGATTTTTTTCTCTGTTTCTATACCTTCTGACCGGCCCGTTTCCGCAAGTCGGGCGGTAAAGAGGTGGGCAGTCTTGACTCCCTTCTGAACAGCCTGTTCCAGTATTTCTAAGACCTTGCTTGCCGGGACGCAGGATATTACGTAATCTACCTGTCCAGGTATATCAAGCAAAGAAGAGTAGACCTTCTGCCCCATTGCTTCCGTGTATTTAGGATTGACGGGATAGATTTTACCTTTGAAATCATAATTAACAAACCCGGCGAGGAATCCGCCGCCTCCCCAGTTACCTGTCGGTGTAGCGCCGACAATTGCAACCGACCGGGCGTTCAGGACCTCTTCAACAGGGTTCCTTGACATAGGTAATCGACCTCCAGTCCTCTAGGGGATTGTGGAAATTATAGCGTTCATAAGTTCATAAGGGCAAGCGAAACCTGTTGCATTTCTTTAGTAGCGGAGCTATTATATCCGAGTATTTATCGAAAAAGGGTGAAAAAACTTAATATCTGCGAAGCTGCTTTATCCTTGATGCAATCTTGATGATAGCATATGTCATAAGCAGCAGCACCAGAAAAATGAATGCCTGGATTGTACTCAACAACGGATGGGAGTATCCATCCCATATTCTTCCGGCCAGAATTGCAGTTAACAAGATATAGAAAAAACCCAGATATGCCAAAACTCTTTTATACTTGCCTATTCTCGACTCGACATCCGTGAATATCTCGGGCGTCTCCTCTGATGTGACTTCTTTGCGGAAGTATTGCCAGTTGGTTATTTCTCCGATGTATTCCCAGCCGGCGTCCAGG
>CAZIYN010000242.1:0-3014 GCA_964543495.1 uncultured Dehalococcoidales bacterium
GCCATAGACCTGAGTGCACTCCAAATCCCGGGGACGCTGTGTCGTTACCTCGATGTTAATCGTATTACCGTCCCGCTCGGTATTCAGTTCGTGGAAAGTGGTACATCCGTCGGAAAGACCGCCCTGGATGTAAACGAATATCTGGGGCGGGTAGGATTCTGCAATGTTTATGTCAACTTCGTGGACTGGCGCCGGACGAATCAGGACATCGTCTACGGGCGGTTCGGTACCGTTTTCACAGGAGCAGGCCCCGAAAATGGTGATGATGAGACCGAGTAAAACAGCTATGGAGCATAATGTAACTTTTTTCATTTTTTATAACCTCTATGAATTATAACGCAGATGTCAGGTATTGGTTAGCTGTTCTACCGGGATTCTATATTCACCCATAGTTTTTCACCATCGGTAATGAACTCCACCGTACCGTCTTCGTCCGTGCGGTAGATATTTTCCTCGCCCAGCGTTGCTTCCAGTTTGTTAAGTACTTCATCCTTCGGATGGCCGAAGGGATTGTCCGCCCCGACCTGAATAACTGCAATCCGCGGATTCACCACAGATAGAAATACACCGCTCGTGGAAGTCGAGGAGCCGTGATGGGCTACTTTCAGTACAGTACTTTTCAGTCCGGCACGGTTATAAACCATCTCCATTTCAGCCTCCTGCATAATATCGGCAGTCAGCAGAAAACTAATTTCTCCCGTTTCAATCCTCAGTACCATCCCGTTGTTATCGATATCCGATTGCGTGCCTGTTAAAGGCGTTCCCTGCGGGTTAAGTATATCTATTACTATTGCTCCACCAAGCTTAATCCGCTGGCCTGCTCTGGCAACCGTGAATTCTGTTTCCTTTTCTTTAACCAGCCTCAACCACTCGTCATATATTCCGGACTTAAAGTCAGTCTCCGGGTAAATAGCCTGTTCTACCCGGTACCTTTTCAGGACTTCGATAAGTCCGGTTATGTGGTCGGCGCTCGGGTGAGTCAACACCACCATATCGATATTCCTGTCCCAGAAAGGCATTTTTTCTCCCAGTGCCAGGTTCACCGCTTGAGAGTACGGTCCCCCATCGACGAGGACCTGCCGGCTGCCCTTCTGGATGAGGATGGAATCACCCTGTCCCACGTCAAGGAAACTGACTCTGAGATTATCGTCCGGCATGGTGACAGCGGTGACGGATACCAGGACGGCAATAACCAGCAGGGGTGCAATCAGCCATTTCTTCTGCAGACCTGAAACAAAACCGGCAGTCCGGTGTTCGATTGAAGCGACTCCGTCGCTGCTGTTTACCAGCCAGATTATGGCGGACAGGACTGTATAATAAGCCCAGACCATGCGGATGTCGAAGTAACTTCCCTCAACGAACGGTACCGCCGAAAATATCCTGACCACGAGCATCATATATCCCGTAAACAGCCAGGTTATCCAGGCTATCACCTGCCCGGCAGGCAGGAAAATAATTCCTGCGATTCCCGCTGCAATTCCCGTGAAGATAACACCCGGAAGGGACGGAAGAGCGAAAAGGGTAGCCAGCGGGGCCGCCGGAGAAATGATGCCGAAGTGATAGGCGATAAGCGGCCAGACTGCTGCCAGCGCCCCGATACTTATACTGAGACTGTCCGCTATGAAACCGGCAGCAGCAGTGATAAACGGCTGTTCGCCCGGTATGGCATCAGCCGCCCGTCTCAGCAAAGGCTGTATATGGGGAAAGATGAAAACGAGGCCGGCCATCGCTGCAAAACTCATCTGGAATGACGCCTGCCAGAGAATCCGGGGATTAAAGCCCACCATTATCGCGGCGGCGAAAGCCAGCGCTGTTCCCGCACTGCGCTGCCTGCCAAGCAGCTCGGCGACAAGAAACAGGCTTGCCATAATCGCCGCCCTCAGCACCGGGGGATTCATTCCTGTAAGTAAAGCGTAAATCCAGACTCCCACGAGTGCCAGCCAGACATATATGTAATGCTCCCTGCCGAAAACCCGGATACCGAAGCTAAGCAGCATCCCGGCGATTATGCTGAGATGGAGTCCGGATATGGCCAGCAGATGCGCAGTGCCGGTGTGAGCGAAATCATCTCTGACCGTTTCCGGAATACCGCCGCGAATTCCCAGGACGACTCCCCGGACGAGTGAGCTATGGGGTTCGGGCAGGATTTCGGAACAAACTGCCGAAAGTCTGTCACTCAACGAATAAATCCATTCGAGAGGCCGGTTTCCCCTGCCTGTACTCAGTAACTCTATTTCAGGATACGAGATTACCGTATAGATTTCTTTATTGGCAAGGTAGGCCTGATAGTCGAAATCGTCGAACTTCGGCGGTGTTTCAGGTTTCCCTTTTATACGCAGGAAATCACCGTAATCGTAATCTGCGTATCCGGGCGCGTATATCAGAGCAGTCCCCGATACTGTCTGCCATTCACCGTATATGTTTATCTCTTCGGCAGACAGTTGCAGGCGGACAGTTTTTTCGCCGGGTTCGGGGTCGGCATTTACCAGTCCCCTTATTTCCACTTCTCCCCGGTCGTTATAAAACTGGAGACTGTCCGGGTTATTATCCGGAAGCGTATTATTGAAATAAGCAGCGCCGCTGAAGAATGCGATGATGCAGAGTCCGGTTAACAGTAGTAATTTCCTGTACTTCCGGACGAAAAAAAGCAGGGTTAGAGGAACGAGCCCGGTAAATGCAAGGAAAAAAGCGGAATCAAAAACCGACCCCGCGGCTATACCGAGTACCCAGGCGCAGCTCAGATATATAAGCAACACATCAATATCCTGAAAATCAGTCTGAAACCGTAATCAGGTCTGAAATTTTTTCTATGACAGAAGCACCGATACCGTTCACTTTCCGGAGGTCGTGAATACTCCCGTACGGACCGTTTTCAAGGCGGTATTCGACGATACGCTGTGCAAGGGTATCACCGATTCCGGGAAGCGCTTCAAGCAGCCAGGCTTCAGCGCGGTTGATGTCAATTTTCTGCGTTTCTACTCCCTCGCCATACCCGGGTATGTGGAGCTTGAAGG
>CAZIYN010000243.1:0-2990 GCA_964543495.1 uncultured Dehalococcoidales bacterium
GGGAAGCACTTCGTCGAGCGGGCGCTGTCGCCGGGCGTAAAATCCGGGTTCGATTCCGGCTTCTTCGAACGCCTGCCGCCATTTTTCAGGCCGGAAATGCTCTCCCCAGGAATCGAATTTGCAACCGAGTTTCCAGGCATTGTATATAGCCCTGCCGACCCGCCTGTCTCCCCGTGAAAGGACCGCCTCGAGGAAACTCGCTTCGGGTTCCGGCCAGGAGAATTTCACTCCTTTCTTCCGGAGGCCCTGCTTGAGGATTTCAAGTTTGGAGTTGATATTGTCTTCATCTTCCTGCGCCGCCCACTGGAAGGGCGTATGCGGCTTGGGAATGAAAGTTGAAAGGGTAATCCTGATTTGAGGAGTCCTTCCTTTTGTCTTCCGGCTCAGAGAACGGACTTTATCGATAAGTTCAACGATATCTTCGATATCTTCAACGGTTTCTCCGGGCAGCCCCAGCATGAAGTAGAGTTTTAAGCCCGTCCAGCCCCTTTCGAAAGCGGCGGCGGCGGTGTTCAAGAGCTCTTCTTCGGATACGTTTTTATTTATGATTTTCCTGAGTTTTTCGCTACCGGCTTCCGGGGCGAAGGTAAGTCCCGGTTTCCTCTGCGAGGAAAGGGAATCGGTCAGCTCCACCGAAAAAGTATCTATAAAAAGACTTGGCAGTGATATGGCGAGCCCGGGATTCTGCCGGCGAATTTCATCAACAAGTCCATCTATACCCGTATAGTCGCCGCTGCTGAGCGAGACCAGCGATATTTCACCGTAACCGCAGTTTTCGATTATTTTATCCACCGCCTCCAGTATTTCCTGCTGCGGTCTCTCGCGGACGGGGCGGTAAATGATACCAGCCTGGCAGAAACGGCAGCCGTGGCTGCAACCCCGCCTGATTTCTATGGCTCCACGGTCGTGAGTTATCTCTATATACGGGACTACCGGACCGGTTACCGGCGGAGGCAGCTCGTCGACAATCCGTCTCCTGATTACGAGAGGTGCTTCCGGTGCGGCAGGAGTAATACTTTTAATGGGTCCCTCGGGCAGGTATTCGACGTTGTAGAGAGAAGGGACATAAATTCCCGGCACTGCCGCCGCCCGGCGCAGCAGTCCGTTTCTGTTCGTATTCCCGCCGGATTTATGGTCCCTGAATACATCCAGCAATTCCGGCAGCACTTCCTCTCCTTCTCCGATTACAAAGAGGTCGATGAAGTCCGCCATCGTCTCCGGGTTGAGGGCGCAGCTACCACCGGCGATTATCAGCGGATAAGAGTCGTCTCTTTCCGCGGACAATACAGGTATTCCGGCGAGGTCGAGCATATTGAGGACGTTCGTATAGGTAAGCTCGTAACCGAGGGAAAAACCGATGATATCGAAGTCTTTAAGGGGATGCCGCGATTCCAGGCTGAATAGAGGGATTGCCTCTTCCCTCATCAGGGCTTCCATATCCGGCCAGGGAGTAAAACACCTTTCGGCGAGGACGTCCGCCTCTTTATTCAGCAGGTCGTAGAGGATGGGTAGAGCCATATTGGACATACCGATTTCGTAAAGGTCCGGGTAAACGAGTACGGTCTTTATCGGCGTTTTTTCCCAGTCCCTGACCACGCTGTTCCACTCGTTTCCGATATAACGCGCCGGCTTACTCACCCGGCCCAGGACTTTATCCAGACCGGTTACTTTATTATCCACAAGTGACATTATACTTGATGCATTTGGAATAGCCAATGAACTTTTTTTTGTGGTACAGTATTCGGGATGAAAAAATCAATCGTCGTGCGCGCCTGCGCGGTCCTCATGACCGCCTCGCTTCTTCTTTCCGCCTGTAACTCGCCGCTTCACCCGCAACTCCTGGGAGAATACCTGGAAGACCTGTTTACTTCCAACGATATATATCTTGATGAAAGCGATTTCTTCACTCCCGTATCCGAGCCGTACATGACCTATGCCAGGATGCTGCGTATTATTCCCGAAAATTACCGGAGCGATATGAGGATAAGCGAAGGTGTTGCCGGACAAATCTCCGATAAACTCCTCGAAGTGAAGGATAAACTGTATCTCGACGGCCTGTACGGGAAAATCGATATGCACGAGCATTACCGCACCAGCGGGGATATCGATAAATTCCTGGAAGCCGCCGCCTGTTTCGGTATCTCGAAGGTGGTGTTCGTACCGACAGCCTCGGGTCCCGATAATGCGGGCTATGAAGCCAACTGGGACAAGCTGATAATGAAGGCAAAAAACGAATACCCCGGGCAGATTATTCCTTACTGCACGATAGATGAAGCCGACCCTCTGGCTGCCGAACTCGTCGAGAAATATATCCAGCAGGGAGCAAAGGGACTAAAGCTCATCGGCGGCCACCCTGAATTCTATGACGAGCCGTATGATTCTCCGAATATGTATAAAGTATACGAGGTCTGCGATAAATATAATATTCCGGTGCTGCTCCACGGCAGTATTATAAATATACCCGAACTCGAGGGACAGCTTGACAGGGTGTACGGCGATTTTCCGAACGTGACTTTCGTTCACGCTCATTACGCCTCCACGATAATGAGCGGTATCAATCTTTATAAGTGCGCCGCTCTCATGGACAAGCACCCCAACATGTATATAGACCTTTCAATGGGCGGAGGCATTGCCAGGTATCATAAATACCTCAAGCAGGACCTGGACAAAATAAGAGACTTCGTAATCGAGTATCAGGACAGGATTCTATTCGGTTCGGATATTATTTTACGCACCAAAGCCAACGACTTCGATTTTCTTTACGAACGGATTGCCTGTGATATCTATCTTCACCAGGAAGAGGACTATAACTGCGAGTACGGGGAGTCCGACTGGGACCATAAGGGGTTCAACCTGGACGAGAAAATCCTGAGGAAACTTTACTACGCGAATCCAAGAAAAGTGCTGGGTTACTAGCTAGTCCAGTTCAGCCAGGTCGAATTTCATCCCGTATTCGGCGGCGATTACTTTACATCCCGTTTTTTCAGTCA
>CAZIYN010000244.1:0-2987 GCA_964543495.1 uncultured Dehalococcoidales bacterium
GCTTACTGTCGAGGTCTTCAAGCTCGGCAATACGCCTCTCTAAGACCTCTATCTGTAGCCGGTGCTGTTCTATCATCTTATCTTTATCGCTAACCATCTCTTCTCCTGGAAATCACACTCTTTCAGTATTGTAAACCGTCGCCGACCGGCATTCCATACTCTATTATAATGAATATCGGAGGACTTATTATATCAGCTGGACAGATGGCAATCAATGCTACTACTGTCACACACCAAAAAACGGAACAATTGAAACAATTATAATAATATTATAACGCCGATAGTAATGGATATGTAGTACTTGACGGGTCAACTATTGACCCACCGATATCACAGACTAAAAAATACATGCCGGGGCGATTATACTTCTTCCTCTTCTTCATAGTCCTCGACCGCATCGGCAGCATCACCGAAAATCGGTTCTTCTTCCCCTTCTTCCTCTTCTTCCGCTTCAGCCATTTCTATCTGGAGGGCTTCCATAATACGGGCAGCGCGCGGATAACCGATATGAAGCCTCCTCTGTAAAAATGAGGTCGATATATTATCATGCTCCTGCATTAACTGCCTTGCAGCATCCATCAGCGCATCTTCGCCATAGGTGCTGCTACCCTCAGCGACCGATTTCAAGTCCTCGATTCTCAACAGGTGGGCGTCTTCTTCCTTCTGACTTCCCCAGAAATACACGAGCCTTTCGGCTTCGGCATCCGATACGTAGCACCCCTGAAGTCGTTTTGGTTTACCCGCTTCCGTAGGCAGGTAAAGCATATCTCCACTGCCGAGCAGTTTCTCGGCACCGGCGCCGTCGAGAATCGTCCTTGAATCCACCTGTGAGGTAACCGCAAAGCTGATACGGGTGGGGAAATTCGCCTTAATCAGTCCTGTCACCACGTCCACTGAAGGTCTCTGAGTCGCTACGACCAGATGAATGCCGACAGCTCGAGAAAGCTGAGCGAGGCGGCAGAGTGTCTGTTCAACTTCGTCACCCCCGAGCATCATAAGGTCCGCAAGCTCATCGATAACCAGCACCAGATAAGGCATTACCTCATCGCCTTCTTTATTCTTGTTATAACCTTCGATATTTCGAGCACCTACTCCGGCCATCGTCTGGTACCGCGTGTTCATTTCCTGGCTGAGCCATCGCAGAGCGTCAACAGCTTTACCGGCGTCTACTATTACCGGGGCTGCCAGGTGAGGGATACTGTTAAAGGTGGTCAGTTCCACCCGTTTGGGGTCAATCATTATAAACCGCAGGTCGTTGGGAGTGTTGTTCAAAATCAGGCAGCAAATAACTGCATTCAGGCATACCGTTTTACCGCTCCCCGTTGCTCCGGCAATCAGTAAATGGGGCATTTTTGCGAGGTCACCGGATACGGCTTCGCCACCTGCACCCTTTCCCAGGGCAATCGCCAGTTTCGATTTAGCGGTTATCTTCTGGAAAGAGTTCGTCTCGATTACTCCCCGCAGGCTGACCATGGTGGAAATGGTATTCGGGACTTCGATGCCGACTATCGATTTCCCCGGTACCGGGGCTTCGATTCTCACATTAGGGGCCGCCAGGGTCAGGGCGATATCGTTTTGCAGCGAGGTTATTCTGTCCACCTTCACCCTTGTCTTGGATACTTCCTCCTGCCGAGTGATGACGTTACCGTCTTTATCCTTTTCACGGACTTCTTTATATCTTCTGTCCCATCCGGGTTCAATTCCGAACTGTGTAACCGTTGGACCGGCGTTAATCTGTACAACCTTGGCTTCGACACCGTAACTATCCAGGGCTTCTTCTATCATCCGGGCTCTTTCCTGATTGTCAGCCTGGCTGAACTGGATTTCGGGCGTAACATCCAGTATATCGATAGGCGGCAGTTTCCAGCCGTCGATAACAACCAGGTCCGGTGACTCCCCATACTTCTTCCATACGTCCTGGGCTATCTGCTTGAGCCCCTGCACAGTGGACGGTTTCGCGGCATCTGCTTTTTTCGGTTTCTTCATTTCAAGAGCAGTCCCGGCGGAACCTGCTTTTTCTTTCTCTTTAGGAGGTATCGGAGGAGGAGGCCTGAGAGCTTCGACAGCTTTTGCCGCCTCTTCAAGCTGCGAAAGGTCGACGGATTTTTCGGTCTCAACCGGTTTCCTGGGCGCCGGAGTCTCCCTGTAAGATACTGCACTCTCCTGCTCGGGGTATACCGGTTTTTTACCCGGCTGGCGGAATTGTTCGATAATTTTTCTATACATTCTTACTATAAAACGCTGTGCAGCTCCGGGAGCGATAAATATAATTCCCAGAATTACTAGGCCCAGTATCCTCAGAACACCTTCGAGGTCGGTATGAGCAATTATTCCAAGCCCGAACCTCCCGCCAAGGCTGACTCCGGCAAGGGCACCTTTCCCGGGAATAAAAGAGAGTATACCCCAGACAACGAGAATGAATATTATAACCCCTAACCACTGATTCCAGTGCTGTCTGAACAGGGGAAGCTTCTTTTTCCTCGCCATCCAGATGACGGTCCCTATAGCCGCAATAACGAACAGAAGCCCCCACCCGAAGAATTTCACCACGTGCGCGGTCCACCAGGCACTGATGTTAGGCCACTGCCACCAGATTATCAGGACAATTCCGACAAACAGGATAAACTGCCCCAGTGTCCTGGGGGTCGGCCCTCCCTTGAATATCGGTTTACCGGACTTCTTTCCAGCCATATACCCTCCGAACAGGCAGACTCATTATACCTTTACCATGAAAGGAAGAACCATAGGGCGGCGTCTTGTCTGTTCATAGTAGTACTTGTTGAGTGTATCTCTAACCTTTGTATTTATAAAACCCCAGTCGGCCGGGCGGGTACCACCGTGGTTGAGGACATTGGCGACCATGTCGCGGCTTTCATCTATCATGTTTTTCGACTCGCGAGTATCTACAAAACCACGTGAAATGATATCCGGGCGTCCCACCAGTTTTCCCGTCTGGCGGTTGACTGTGATAATCACCATCACGATTC
>CAZIYN010000245.1:0-2985 GCA_964543495.1 uncultured Dehalococcoidales bacterium
CTTGTAGCCTTCGGCGCGCTTCAGGCAATCGGGCGTAATCCTGAAGCACGTGGACCCATTATGACCAACATGATTCTGGGTATCGCCATGGCAGAGGCTGTGGCTATTTATGCCCTGGTAGTAGCGGCAATCCTTATTTTCGTAGCCTAGTTTCGCAGGCAGGAGGCGTATTTTGGAAGGACTCGGAATAAATGTACAGTTGTTGGTAGCGCAGATTATCAATTTCCTGCTGCTTCTAGGCTTGCTATACCTGTTTGCCTACAAACCTATCCTGAAAATGTTCGATGAACGCGCCAACAGGATTAAAGAAAGCATGGATATGACCGAATCCGTAAAACATCAGGCAGCTAATGCCGAAGAGGAAGCCAAGAAACGGATTGAAGAGGCAAGCCGGGAGGGCCAGGAAGTTATAGCCCGCGCTATTAAGACCGGAGAGGAAATCAGGCAGAAGGCTGAGGAAGACGCCAAGCCAGAAGCCGAAGCTCTAATCAGCAAGGCACGCCAGGAAATCCAGCAGGAGCGGGATGAAGCTATCATCGAGCTGAGGAAGGAATTCACGGACCTCACGATATCCGCAGCGGAGAAAGTGATAGAGCAGGAACTGGATAAGGAAGCCCACCGCAAACTTATTGACAAGATACTGGATGAAAGCGAAACCCTGAAGAAGAGTTAAAGATTCCCTTTTGGAGACAACAATGTCCGAAAATATAAGTGCCGAACAGCACGCAAAGGAGATATTCAAGACTGCCCTGGAAAGCAATGAGCTTAACAGGTGGCAGTCTGACCTGAGAAAACTGGCAAACCTCACCAGGGATGCCACGCTGGTGGCGTTGCTGGAAAACCCGAAAGTCAGTTTAGATGAAAAGGCTAAAGAGCTTGCCGGCAGACTCGGCGAGACGACTCCCGAAGTAATCAGGTTCGTATCCGAGTATATCAGCGAGGGTAAACTCTCGGAAATAGAAGATATCTCCTATGAATACCAGAAACTGGTGGACAATCACCGCGGTATCGAAGGAACGGAGACCGCGGAAATTATCACGGCAATTCCTCTTGATGATGAATATACGCTGAGTATAGCAAGACGTCTGACCTCTATGGTAGGTAAACCGGTAGTAGTCAATACCAGAGTAGACCCGCAACTGGTAGGCGGGATTATTATAAAAGTCGGTGACAAAGTAATAGACGGCAGTATTCGCAGTAAACTGGCTACCCTCAGAAGGGAGATGGGTAGGACAGCTTAATTATAACTAAAGTTATGTAAACCGATTCGCGAGGAGAGCGGAGGTAAGATAGATGGTATCAAAAGGTCAGGACATCGCATCTATTATAAAAAAGCAAATAGCACAGTTCAGCGCAGCGGTGACAATGGTGGATGTCGGTACCGTAACCGAGGTCGGTGACGGTATCGCCAGGATACACGGACTGAACGCAGCAAAATCCAGCGAGTTGCTGCAGTTCCCTAACGATATCATGGGCGTTGCCCTGAACCTTGAAGAAGACAGCGTCGCCGCCGTTATCCTCGGTTCTTACAGCACACTGAAAGAAGGTGACGAGGTAAGAAGTACCGGCCGTATCGCCGAGGTGCCAGTGGGTGATTCACTTGTCGGCAGGGTTATTGACCCTCTCGGCCGACCCCTGGATGGCAAAGGCGAAGTAAAGAGCGACAGGACACGGCCTATCGAACGTATCGCGCCTAACGTCGCCATACGCCAGTCGGTAAACACTCCGGTGCAGACCGGGATAAAAGCGGTGGACGGCCTGATTCCTATCGGACGCGGACAGCGGGAGCTGATTATCGGCGACCGCTCCACCGGTAAAACGGCAATAACGCTGGATACGATAATTAACCAGAAAGGCGGCGACCTGATATGTATATATGTCGCCATCGGACAGAAAGCTTCAAGGGTAGCCCGCGTCGTTGCCACCCTAGAAGAATACGGCGCCATGGACCATACAATCGTGGTGGCGGCGAATGCTTCCGATTCGGTAGCCCTGCAGTATTTGGCTCCTTACTCAGGCTGCGGCATCGGCGAAGAATTCATGGAGAACGGTAAGGACTGTCTGGTTATCTACGATGACCTTTCGAAGCATGCCTGGGCATACCGCCAGCTTTCACTGCTTCTCAGGCGCCCTCCCGGTAGAGAAGCTTATCCGGGCGATGTTTTCTACCTGCACAGTCGTCTGCTGGAGAGAGCCGCCAAGCTGGATGACGAGCACGGGGGCGGCTCGCTTACGGCGCTGCCCATAATCGAAACTCAGGCGGGAGATATGTCCGCTTATATCCCAACCAATGTCATTTCAATTACAGACGGTCAGATTTACCTCGAAACAGACCTGTTCAACTCCGGTCAGAGACCGGCAGTCAACGTAGGTCTGTCCGTGTCCCGCGTGGGCAGCAGCGCTCAGACAAGGGCAATCAGGCAGGTTGCCGGCAGACTGAGACTCGAACTCGCCCAGTACCGGGAGTTAGCCGCTTTCGCCCAGTTCGGCACCTCCGAGCTGGACCAGGCGACCAAAGACCAGCTCGAGCGTGGACAGCGCATCACCGAGGTACTGAAACAGGGACAGTACAGCCCGATGTCCATGGAGAAACAGGTGCTGATTATGTATGCCGCTGTCAATGGTTACCTGGATGACGTCGCGGTAGACCAGATATCGGGATTCGAAGTTGATTTCCACAGGTTCGTTGAGACCAGCCATCCCGAGATAATCAGCATTCTGGCTAAAGAGAAAGATATCAGCGAAACGACCGGGGAATCAATAAAGTCGGCAATTAACGAATTTAAACAGGGAAGAATCTCGAGTTAAAAAAACAGGTAATTCCCTGTAATAGAGGGGTCAGTTTGGCAAATATTCGGTTAATCCAGCGTAGAATACGGGGTGTCCAGAGTATATCCAAGATTACCCGTGCCATGGAGATGATAGCCACCTCCAAGATGAGGCGTACCCAGGAACGCGGTCTTGCCGGACGCCCCTACTCCGAGA
>CAZIYN010000246.1:0-2975 GCA_964543495.1 uncultured Dehalococcoidales bacterium
TACAGTTGCGGACGCTCATACCCTGGTCGTACGGCTCTTGCTTCCAGTTAGTCCGCTGTTCAATGGCCTCTGCGCCTGCCCAGAGGATGACGGGTATCCTGCCCCATTGTGCATTATGTAAAGCCCCTCCAAGCTGGAGAGTACCGAGTTCCGAATGGACCATAACGAACTGGGGACGCCCCGATACCAAATAATGTCCATGAGCTGCTGTCAGGGCTACCGATTCGTCGAGACAGAGGATAAGCCGCGGGCAGGGTTTGCCCAGAAGCCTGTATTTGGCGATTGTCGCCAACAGTTCACCCTGCTCACCGCCGGGATTGAAAAAGATATTTTCCACTCCGCGGGCGTTCAATACTTCGATAAATGCTTCCGACGCGCTGTATTTTGCCATCGTGTTGTCCTCCTGAAAGCTGTCTATATTTCCCTGCGCATTTCTACATGTTCTATGCCTGCTTCTAGAAAAGTCCCGCTGGTTACCTTGAAACCGCAGGACTTATAGAAGTCGACTACCCTGGACTGGGCGTGCAGTACTACCTCTACGACCTGCCTTTCCGCAAGTTCGTCTGTGATAAAGGAAATCATCTCCGTACCGATTCCCAGGTAGCGGTATTCTTTCAGCACTGCCATCCTTTCTATCTTTGCCATCTCCTCCTCCGGGAACCTGAGCCTGGCGGTGGCTATAGGCATTCCTTCCTCCAGTACAATCAGATGCAGCGCTTCCACATCATATTCATCCATCTCGATCTCTTCGGGGACTCCTTGTTCTTCGATGAAGACCTGCCGCCTGATATCGAAAGCTGCCTGGAGTTCGTCATTGTTTTCTGTGAATTTATATATTCGCCAGACCATAATTTGTTACTGCAATAAACTTCATTCCTGGGATGTCATCCGGGCTGTTCCGGAGTATAGTTCTTCTGTCGTTCTATTTGTATGTTTCTCCAATTATAGGTTAAAGTAAGCACTACTGTCATTTGTCTTTTCATAAATCCATATCCGGAGGGTTAATTGGTAAAGGCGTATCTGACTCTGTTTACGGGCGTGGCAGCGGTCTCCTTCGCGGCGGTCTTCATCCGCCTGGCGGATGCGCCGCCGATGGTTATCGCCACCTACCGGCTGGTAATCGCGGCCGTAATAATGCTGCCCGTGGCTTCATTTAAGTCTTTTAAGGACCTGGGTCGGCTCTCGAAACGTGATATTTTCCTGATAACGCTTTCGGGTCTTTTTCTGGCGCTCCACTTCGGTCTCTGGATAACGTCATTGAGTTATACTTCCATTGCCAGTTCGGTTGTCCTGGTTACTTCCCATCCCGCCTTCGTCGCCGTTCTCTCTTATATCCTCTGGAGAGAGAGGCTGAGCAGACTGACGGCTACCGGTATAGTTATTGCCCTGGCGGGACTGGTGGTTATCAATTACAGCGGGCTTTCGTTCAATCAGGAGTCTTTATCGGGAAATATGCTGGCCCTGCTGGCTGCCTTCGCAATGGGAGCGTACCTGCTTATAGGTGCACAGCTGAGGGAGAGAATCGACATTCTCAGCTATCTTACGCTTATATATTCCGGAGCGGCGGTGGTATTGCTGGCGGCAACACTGACGATGGGATACAGCCTGACGGGGTATTCAGGAGAGACATGCCTGATGATGGTGCTGCTGGCGCTGGTACCGCAGTTAATCGGTCATTCTTCACTGAACATGGCGGTACGCCTGGTGCCGGTAACGCTGGTTTCGGTGGCGATTCTCGGCGAACCGGTCGGGGCTACCCTGCTGGGGAGCCTTATCCTCGGAGAACTGCCGACCACCAATGAGATAATCGGCGGCATACTCATTCTCGGCGGGATATTCATCGTTCTCAGGCGGAACCGCGTAAGATATTCAGATAATCCGGCCCTGTAAATCCAGCTCTTTTTACCTCTTGACATCGGTATTGTTTTGTTATAATATTACAAAGAACTTTGTAATACAAAGTTAGTATCTTGAGGAGGGGGAGTATGGTTCAGGACGTTGATTTACAGAGTCTGCAGAAAAAGGTCTACCTTTCATATTTTCAGGATGGCTGGTGGGATATGCTGTTGGGGATTTTCCTTATAAGCTGGGGAGTTACCTTTTTATCCGGCCTCGGCTGGATTCCCGGCGCACTGTTTGTGGGGCTGTATTCTTTAAGCTGGCCGGTGAAGAAGTGGCTGACCTATCCGAGAATCGGACATGCAAAGATAGCCGAAGAGCGCAGGCAGGTGATGAAACTGGTTATTCTCGGTTCTGCTACTGCCCTGCTCGGGTTGATGTCGTTTATCTCTCTGGCGGCAGGGTCACGCCCCGATTGGCTGATGGAATATTTCATTCTGCTGTTCAGTGCTGTAATTACCATAGTTATCTGCATACTGGCTTACTGGTGGAGAGCGAAGTGGTGGTATGGATATGCCGGTCTGCTGATGACAGCCGCCTGCTTCCACCAGTGGCTCGGTCTTCAACTGCCGTTGACCTACATTATTCCCGGGGCGATAGTATTTGCGGTGGGGATTATTATGCTCTACCGTTTCCTGCACAAGTATCCGAAGATGCCCGAGGGAGCAACGGACGATGTCGGCCGCTAAATCAGCCGGAAAAGTGCCGCGGAACGCCGGGGATATCGACCGTCTGGTGCATGAACCATCACGGTTTCAGATAATGGCGCACCTGTACGTCATAGAAAGCGGCGATTTCCTTTTTCTGATACACCAGACGGGTATGACCTGGGGGAACCTATCGACCCACATCAGCAAGCTGGAGTCTGCCGGTTACGTGGAGGTCCGGAAAGAGTTTCTCGATAAGAAGCCTCATACGGTACTCAAATTAACCGGTAAAGGCAGGAGGGCTTTCGAAGAATACAGGAAGAATATGAAGCGTGTGCTGGACAACCTGCCCCGCACTTAGAGGCAACCTCGCAATGGCATTTTTACATTCGGCAGGGTTCATTTTTTTTCAAATTTATGATATTATAC
>CAZIYN010000247.1:0-2974 GCA_964543495.1 uncultured Dehalococcoidales bacterium
GAGCCGTTGAGCGTATGGACGTACTGAGGTCTGGCATCGGGAGCCGGACGGTAGCGAATGTTAGCCCTTCGCGCCTGGAAATCACCGCAGTCTGAGCATGAGCTTACCTCGAGCCATTCCTGACAGCCGGGAGCCCACATCTCTATATCATAGGTCTTCACAGAGGTGAAACCGAGGTCACCAGTGCAAAGTTCCTTAATCCGGTAGGGTAACTCCAGCTTCCGGCAGATATCCTCGGCATTAGCCACCATTTTCTCCAGTTCTTCCGGCGAGGTCTCCGGCTCGGTGAATTTATACATTTCCACCTTATCGAACTGGTGGCCGCGCTTGATACCGCGGGTATCTTTTCCGGCAGACATCTTTTCGCGACGGAAACAGGCGGTATAAGCAACGTAATATAGCGGCAGCATCCCCGGCGGCAGTATTTCATCGCGGTGCAGATTGGTTACCGGTATCTCGGCGGTACCCACAAGCCAGAGGTCGTCCTCGACATCATGATAAATATTATCCTCGAACTTGGGTAACTGGCCGGCACCGACCATCATATCACGCTTGACCACAAAAGGCGGGTAGACCTCCGTGTAACCGTGCTCCTTATAATGGACGTCCAGGAAAAAGGCGATAAGCGCCCGTTGTAGCCGGGCTCCCAGCCCTTTCAGTACGTAAAAGCGGCTGCCCGACAGCCTTACACCACGGTCGAAGTCTATTATCCCCAGCTTTTCGCCTAGTTCCCAGTGGGGAACAGGTTCGAAGGAAAGCTCTCTCGGCTCTCCCCAGCTCCGCATCACTACGTTGTCGTCCTCGTCTTTTCCAAGCGGAACATCCGGCTGAGGAATATTCGGTATCTGCTGGAGGAGGTCGGTCAGCTGAGTGTCAAGGTTTCTTACCTCATCCTCGAGGCTCTTTATCATATTACGCAGGTCACGCCCTTCTTCGGCGGACTCTTTATCTCTTTTTCTCTCTTTCGACGCCTCTTTCCTCTCGTGGCGGAGGTCTTCGAGCTCGACTATTTTCTTGCGGCGCTCGGTATCCAGTTCCAGGATTTCATCGATAGAAGCAGATTCACCCCGACTTTTCATCGCCTCCCGCACGAGGTCGGTATTTTCACGAATCAGTCTGATATCGAGCATTTTCTACTCCTTCTCCCTCAACTGCGGGAAGAGGATTACTTCTCTAATCGATTGCTGGTCGGTAAGCAGCATTATCAAGCGGTCTATTCCTATTCCAAGTCCGCCGGTGGGAGGCATACCATATTCCAGAGCCGTCAAGTAGTCCTCGTCTATCGTCCACTTCTCTTCCTCATCCGCTCCGCGTTCTTTCAACTGCTCTTCGAAACGCTCTCTCTGCACCAGAGGGTCGTTCAACTCGCTGTAAGCGTTACCGAGTTCCAGTCCACCGGCATAGCACTGAAAGCGCTCCACCACCCGGTCTTCGCCGGGCTTGTTCTTGGCAAGGGGCGACATCGACACGGGATAATCATAGACGAAAGTGGGCTGGACCAGCTTCGGTTTGACGCAGGTCGACAGCAGTTCATCTACCAGCTTCGCCCAGTTTTTATCGTCATCGGCCTCGATTCCCTCGGAGCGCATTTTTTCACGCAGTCCGCTTGCCGTAGGATGGGAAACAAAATCGATGCCGGTGTATTCCTTTACGGCCTCTCGCAGAGTCATCCGTCTCCAGGGCGGCGTTAAATCGATTTCCTCATCGACATATTTTACCGTGGCGGTACCGATTACATTGACCGCCACCCGGTGTATCATTTCCTCGGTCATTCTCATAACATCCGTATAGTCCGCGTAAGCTTCGTAACTTTCAAGCAGCGTATATTCGGGACTATGAGTCGTTGAAATACCTTCGTTACGGAAAACGTGGGATATTTCATATACCTTGTCGAAACCACCGACTATAAGCCGCTTGTGATGAAGCTCGAGGGCGATGCGCATATACAGGTCACGGTCGAGCGTGTTATGGTGGGTAATAAAGGGCGCAGCCAGAGCTCCGCCCGCCACTCCGTGAAGCACCGGAGTCTCTACCTCTATAAATCCGCGGTCGTCCATAAACCGGCGGATTTCAGTAACAGTCCGGCTTCGGACCTGGAAAATTTCCCTGACGCCGGCATTGGCTATGAGGTCGATATACCTCTGCCTGTATCTTATCTCGGTATCGCTCAACCCGTGCCATTTATCGGGCAGAGGCTGCAATGCTTTAGCCAGAAGAGTGAATTCGCTTACCACCAGCGTCGGTTCGCCTGTCCTGGTACGCATCAGCGGACCTTTTACTCCAATGATATCACCGATATCCAGCTCTTTAAGAGTCTCAAGGTCGGTCTCGCCGAAATCTCCGTTCCTGAAGAGGAGCTGTATCTTCCCCGAGCTGTCCCACAGGTCGAGAAACGAGCTTTTACCCATTTTCCTTAGCGCCCTGATTCGCCCGGCAATACTTACCGGTCCCGCTGTTTTTTCGGCAGCGTCTTTCTTCTCAGCGCCTTCGAGCAGCTCCACGGCCTGCCTGTTCGTATGCGTCTGCTGATAACGGTTCGGATAGGGGTCTATTCCCCTCTGCCGAATTCGCTCAAGTGTCTGCCTTTTTTGTTCGTTGATATTTTCCAGTCTCGACGGCATTTCAATTCCTGTAAATAAATTTATGGCCAGATATCATTTACTCTTCTTCCGGCTGCTGCTTTTTCAGCTTGATTCTTTCATAGACTTCGAAGCCAATGCCGATAGCCAGTCCGATACCCCCGATTATCACTATTCCCAGGAGATACCAGGACTCGGCATAACTGGGGATGTAATCGGCAACAAGACGCATCAGCGCCAGACCGGAAGCGATGAATCCTATACCGAAACCTATCAGTCCTCCGTTCATCAATATAGTGTTTCTCATATGATTTCCCCCTTAGAAACGGATAGTCTTATGGTAAGCCACTTTATATGGGTAGTCAAGACTGCCGCCGGTGAAAAAGGCGGGCACG
>CAZIYN010000248.1:0-2963 GCA_964543495.1 uncultured Dehalococcoidales bacterium
GATTAAAGCCTTGCAGGATAAAAAAATAGCAGGCGCCGGGCTCGATGTCTTCGAGAAAGAACCGATTGAACCCGATAATCCCCTGCTGAAGATGGATAATGTAATCGTTACTCCGCACTCGGCTTCATACTCGGATATGGCACTGGTAGTACAGGCGATAAATCCGGCACAGGAAGTGGCCAGAGTTCTTAGCGGGAAGTGGCCCAATCATCCGGTTAATCCGGGTGTAAAGCCGAAATTCGACCTGGTGAAATAATCACCTGCAACTATTAACGGGCACGGGTGGTTGCGTAACCCGAAGACGCAACCACCTTTTTCTTTGATTGCTGCCTCAAGAATGCACTCAGACGCAATACTTGGCTTTTCAGGATCATATACATATGCAGTGTCAGAAGGACAATAAATGGGAACAAAAGGTAATCATGGATTCTGAACGACAACGGTTTGGTCAGCACCCCTAAAGTTACCGTCTCGACAACCCTGAACTGAGTGATACCGAAGCCGGAAATAATGTATAAAATGATTATCGCGAATAATGACCATCGAATTAGTTTTCTATTCATTTCCGGCACCTCCTACTCCTGATTTAGAAACCGGGGTCAAAAAATGATTCATCAAGCGAGCCGTCATTTGAGTAGCTCCTGCGTTCCCAGTAACCGTAATAACCTTCTTCATTAAGCTCTATTGCCGTTACCCACTTTATCCACTTGTAACCCCACTTATCCTCGGCAACGAGCTGGAAGGGGAAACCTCTCTCAGGAGGTATCGTTACATCGTTCATCTTATATGCCAGCATGATATTGTTATCCAGGATAAAATCGAGAGGCAGGGAAGTGGAATACTCATCGTAAGCATAAAAGACAACAGTAGTAGCGTTAGATGAAATTCCAGATTTCTCTAGCAGGTCTTTAACCAGCACTCCTTCCCAGAGGATATCCACGCTCCAGCCTTCGACACAGTTTAGAGTTACCAGCTTGGTGTAGTTATCATTAGCCGATACAACTTCATCATAAGTATAGGATTTCGGCTCATCTACGAGTCCGGTAACCTGGAGTGTGTAGCCCTCGATATCTACATGCTGAGGTCCCCGAATCGAATTCTCCCTGAAATCATTAATAGAAGACAGCCTCTCACCCTGATACTCTCTGACTTCGACCGAACCGAGGTTTGTGACGCCATCTTCCAGCGAGCACGCCGTTAAAGCTGCTGCGCCGAAAGAAATAACTGTCACGAAAACAATCATAAACAGAATACTTTTCTTCATAATCACGCCACTCCGATATGACTACTGTTGAATTATACAAGATATCACTCCCGCCGTATGTGACATATATCCCATAGACCCGGTCATCCAGATGACTTATATCCGTCAAACATCTCATGGAATTTTACACAGATTTTACATTTCTATAAAACGCAGATAATACTGGCGCTTTATATTGGACTCAGGTTGCAGTGCTGGCAGTAAAAAATAAATTAATGAAGGTCAGTCTCAATCAAATAAGTCCGGGGAGGTAATGAAAATGTAAAAAAATAAAAAAATGCGGGCTTCCCAAATACGGAAAAAATCTAAAAGGAGGAAAAAATGAAAAATCTAAAAAAGTGGTCGGTAATAATCCCGGTACTGGTAGCAGCAATAATGCTGATATCAACGCCGATGACCGCTCTGGCACAGGCCGATGAGGACACACCGGACTCCGATGGTTCCCGCCTGAGTGGAGTCCTGGCGATAATCGCTCCCTGGAAAGCCAGAGTCGGTGAAGAATTCTCGATGAGGGTGTTCACCAGACAGGACCAGGAGCCTTTCGAGGGAGCCGGCATCTGGGCTCTCACCGAGGACCAAGCTGAAGCAATGAGGGCGGAGATACAGGCACTGAACAGTGATGAAAGTATCTCCGCCGAGGACAGGGACTACGAATCCCTGGCAGACATCCACGGGACCTTTATAGGACGCTCAGGAGAAGACGGCAGGCTGTATCATTCTTTTGATGAGGAAGGCATTTACGTGCTGGCAGCAGTTAAAAGAGGATATGCCCCCGGTTTCTGCAGAATCCGCATAGGAGTCGGAATCAATGCTCTTGCTCTTGAAGCACCCGAAAAAGCTATGCCCGGTGATGAAGTACAGATGACAGTCTACAGGAGAGGTACCGAAGAAGTAGTTAGCGGTGCCGGTATCTGGGCAGTGTCCAGGGACAATGTCGAAGCGCTTCGCGCTGATATGGAAAGGTTGAACTCAGATACAAGCGTTTCAGTTGAGGAAAGAGATTACCAGTCGGTAGTAGACATTCACGGTACTTTCCTCGGTCGAACCGATGAATACGGCAATCTTACACATATCTTCGAAGAGGAAGGCGGCTATCTGCTGATAGCAGTCATGAGAGGCTATGTACCGGGTCGTGTTCCGATTCGTATCGGAGAACCGGTAGTGCGTCAGGGTCTCACAATCTGGGCCCCTCTCAGAGCACTCGTGGGTACAGAAGTTAGTATGACCGTCTACCAGAGAGGAACAGTAGAGACTGTAGACGGAGCCGGTGTCTGGGCAATTACCCGTGACCAGGCGGAAGCGTTGAGAGAAGAAATAAGCGCACTGAGCGCGGACAGCAGCCTCAGCGCCGAAGAAAAAGACTACGAATCACTTGTTAACCTGTACGGTTTCTTCATCGGCAGAACCGATGAATACGGTCAGGTAAGCTACATCTTCGAAGAACAGGGCGACTATATCCTGGTGGCGGTAAAGGCCGGTTACATTCCGGGCTTCTCACCGCTCCGCATAGTCAGCTTACCCCTGACTGTCACTCCGCGGCAGAACAACACCGATGACACCCAGAACGGTGACAATGCTCAGAACCTCAAGGCGAATGTCCTTCGCCAGAGAGGCGTACAGGGTAAAGGTATCAGCAATGCTCCCGGTCTCCAGAAAACTGTCAAACCCCGGACCAAAGCAAGACAGATAAGACCACAAT
>CAZIYN010000249.1:0-2951 GCA_964543495.1 uncultured Dehalococcoidales bacterium
GAATCGACCCCGTAGGCTGCTGCGTGGGACTGCGTGGAATCAGGATTCAGAATATAGTCAACGAACTGAACGGTGAGAAAATAGATGTCGTTATGTGGAACTCCGACCCCGCCACTTTCATCGCTAGCGCCCTGAGCCCTGCTCAGATATCCAGCGTCGGGGTAGATGAAGAAGAAGGACTGGCTGTGGTGATTGTTCCGGACAGGCAACTGTCGCTGGCAATCGGAAAAGAGGGGCAGAATGTCAGACTTGCCGCCAAACTAACCGGCTGGCGGATAGATATCAAGAGCGTCACGGAGGCAGAGGCAGAGAAGGCCGAAGCCGAAGCTGAACTGGAGGAAGCAGAAGCCGTTGAAGCCGCCGCAGAGTCCGAAGGAGAAATCGAGGTTGCCGAAGAGGCCCCTGTAGAAATACCCGATATCCTTGAAGTTGAGACCGGGTCTGAAGAAACCGAAAAGGAAGCGGAAGAAGAGGAAGAAGCCATCCCCGTACTCGATGGGGCGCTTGTTTCTCCCGTACCTCTGGCGGAGACAAAGGAACAGGAAAAACCTGCACTGCGATTTGCCGAAGATATTATGCAGGTAGCGCCTGCTAAACCGCAGTCTAAATCCAAAAAGAAGAAAAAGAAAGGTTCCTATGACCGGGATACGGATGATGAGAGAGGAAAAGGCAAGAAAATACGCCAGGACGACTTCGATTTAAACGACGAACTGGATGATGAGTACTAGCCCGCAGGTAAAAAAACATAAACCGCAGCGTACATGCGTAGCCTGCCGCCAGGTGAAAGACAAACAGGAACTGGTCCGCCTGGCGAGAACATCGGATAACCTTGTTGAAGTTGATATAAACGAAAGGAAATCGGGACGGGGCGCATATTTATGCAGGTCGAAGGAATGCTGGGAGACAGGACTTAATAGTAACCGTCTGGAGTATAGCCTGCGGACCGTCCTTACTCCGGAAAACAGAGAGCAGTTGATAAAATACGGGCGGGACAATTTCGAATAGACCGGCAATCCTACGACGGATGAGATAAGGAGCAGGTAAGTGGCCGAGGTAGAGAAGCAGGAAAAAGCAACAAAGGCAGCCGAGAAAGCGACCGCGGACAGCGCATCCGCCGCGAAGACCAACACTATTGAAATTCCTGCCACACTGATAGTAAAACAGCTTGCCGACCTTCTCCAGGTCAGCGCCATTGATATTATAAAGCAACTCATGCGTAACGGTATCATGGCCAATATTAACCAGGCTGTCGATTACGAAGCTGCGGCCGAGGTAGCAACAGCTCTCGGTTACGAGCCAAAACAGGAATCTCAGATAAAACGCAGGTCTGCAAGCCTTATCAGCGAGATTAAAAAACAGCAGCTTGAACAGGAAAAAGGCCGCGGCGCTCTTAAACAGAGACCTCCCGTGATAACGGTTATGGGACACGTTAACCACGGCAAGACAAGAATACTCGATGCTATCCGTGAGACAAACGTGATGGACTCGGAAGCCGGCAGTATTACCCAGCATATTGGCGCCTATCAGGTAGAAGTCAAAGGTCAGAAAATCACTTTCCTGGACACACCCGGTCACGAAGCTTTCACGGCCATGCGAGCCCGCGGAGCCCAGGTAACGGATATTACGGTACTGGTTGTAGCCGCCGACGACGGAGTAATGCCCCAGACACTGGAGGCAATCGACCACGCCCAGGCAGCCGGAGTACCTATAGTTGTGGCTATTAATAAAATTGATATCGAGGACGCCAATCCGGACCTGGTTAAACAGCAACTGGCCGATGCCGGTCTTGTCGTTGAAGAATGGGGAGGAGAAATAATCTGTGTCCCGGTTTCGGCTAAAGAGAAAACAGGCATATCGGACCTCCTTGAAAACCTGCTGTTGGTAGCTGAAATGGAAGAACTGAAAGCAGACCCGACAAAACCGGCTGTCGGAGTCGTAGTGGAATCGAAGATGGACAAGACCAAGGGCGCCCTCACCACCGTCCTTGTCCACAACGGTACTCTGAGAGTCGGAGACACAGTGACAGTCGGCAAGACCTGGGGCAGAATTAAAGCAATGTATAATGATGCCGGTAAGCAGGTCAGGAAAGCCGAGCCGTCCACACCCGTGGAAATCCTCGGAATGAGCGTGGTGACCCAGGCTGGTGATAATCTCAACGCCGTCCAGGGAGAGAAGCAGGCCAGGACACTGATAGATAAACGCCTTGCAGAAGAAGAAGCTGCCACCGGACCCAAGGGTATAAACCTGACAAACCTGTACGACCAGGTAAGTACCGGTGAGATTAAGGAATTGAATGTAATTATCAAAACAGATGTCCAGGGCAGCCTGGAACCGATACGAAACTCTCTCGAAGAGATAGGTACGGAGGAAGTAAAAGTAAGGATAATTCACAGCAGCAGCGGGAATATTGCCGAAAGCGATGTTATGCTGGCCGCCGCTTCCAAGGGAATTATCATCGGCTTCAACACCAGCACCGAGCCGGGAGCCCAGCGACTTGCCGAGATTGAAAACGTCAGTATCAGGCATTACAGCGTTATCTATAACCTAGTAGACGATGTGAACAAAGCCCTCACCGGTATGCTGGAACCGACACTGGTCGAAGTAATCGACGGCAGAGCAGAGGTTCGTGAGGTCTTTCCCCGCGGTAAAAGAGAAAAGGTGGCCGGTGTATACGTTACCGAAGGAAAGGTAACACGCGGTGTACAGGCGAGAGTGCTTCGAGGCGGCGAAACAATGGTGGAAACAACCGTCAACAGTCTCAGACGTTTTAAAGACGATGTCAGAGAAGTTGCCACCGGTTTTGAATGCGGAGTAGGACTCCAGAATTTCAACGATTTCGCAGTCGGTGATATTATCGAATTCTACCGGACCGAAGAATCGGTCTAAAGGAATACAACAGTGGCACATCGTATAGAACGGGTGAACAGCCTCATCCGTCAGGAAATCAGTGA
>CAZIYN010000250.1:0-2923 GCA_964543495.1 uncultured Dehalococcoidales bacterium
CATTGAAACCGGGATGAAATTATAAAATTATTCGATAACCCATTTCTTCGCCGAGCGCGAGACCTGGGCGACGGATATCCGGCGATATTTCTTCAAGCTGATACCGACGATAGTCGACTTCCGGGAGATATGGCAGAAAGAAAGAATGATAAAAGGCACCCTGGTGGTGGCTTCGGACGAGGACAAAGCAAAAGCCGCCGATTTCGTGGGGCATTTTAAAGACAGCCTCAATTTTTCATGGACGGGTACGCCGGCATACCCGGGTATAGATTTTATAAATATAATTTCCAAAAATGCCTCGAAGGGGAATGCTCTGGAGGCGCTGATTCAGTTCCTGGAAATTGATTACCAGGAGGTGATGGCGATAGGGGACGGGGTGAACGACGTATCACTGATTTCCGCCGCCGGACTCGGCGTGGCGATGGATAATGCCCCCGAGGAACTGAAAGCGGCGGCGGACTATATCACGCTCGACGTTGACAACAGCGGAGTCGCCGCGGCGATAAACAGATTTCTGCTTTAGTGCTTCGTCCGCAGGTAATCCTTTAAATAGACCGTTCACACTGAGCCCGTCGAAGTGTGGTTCGACAAGCTCACCACGAACGGATAAAGATTAAACGGGTTTCTGCAATTAAGTACTCGATAGATTACGGAGGTATGATGCGTATCCTGGCCGGAGTGCAGGGAGAATACGGGAAAAGAATAGTCGAGAACCTGAAAACGTGCGCACCCGGCGACTGGGTTATCGAGACCCTAACGCTGCCGCCGAGGTTACCTATGGTTATCGACGAACCCGAAGACTTTCTCCCTTCCAATATCGCCGAAGCAGAACTGCTGCTGGCGCTCATAGAATCGGACGGGGCGGCACAGCTTGTCCCGGCGCTGGCGAAAGCCTGCGGAGCAAAAGCGGTGATAGTGCCCGTGGACGACCCGTCGTGGCTGCCGCCGGGGCTTCAGGGGCAAATCGAGAGGGAGCTTAACGCCGCCGGGGTGAACGGGGCTTTCCCGAGGACATTCTGCACGCTCACAGAAGACAGCACCGGCTACCGCGGTAAGATACGCTCTTATGATGATGATTTGATTGCCGGATTCGGCAGGCATTTCGGCAAGCCGAAACTCAGGGTAGAACTCGATGACAAGGGAGAAAAGATAGCGGCGGTTATCGTGGAGAGAAGTTCTCCCTGCGGTTCTACCGGGCACGCCGCCGGGAAGCTTATCGGTATGTCCGTAGAGGATGCCGTTCCCCGTGCCGGACTGATAGTGCACCAGTTTCCCTGCCTGGCTTCGATGCAGCAGGACGAGATAGACAACGGCGTATTCGAACCGCTGATGAATATATCGGGCTACGTTATGAATGAAGAAACGGAGAGGGCGATTAAATCCGCGGACCAGTAACGAGCAGCGTATCTCGACGTCTATCTTCGCCGGATAATAAGGACGGTCCCGAGGATTACTGCCAGCAGCAGACTGCCGCCGCCGATGCCGAAAAGCTTCCAGTTAAGCGAAAAAACGGCGGAGATATTCTTATCACAGTCAATTACCAGAGAAGCCGTATCCGCCACGGTATCCAGGTTTCCACTCCAGTGGCTGAAGACGTGACCGAATTTCGGTATTGCTTGAACGGTAACCGTCGTGCCACTTCCGACATCCAGCACATAGGGGAAGTAGGGCAGCTCTACGCCGTCGATTCTGACGATGCCTCCTCCGGAGCCGACATCCACGGTCAGCTCGAATGTCGTGCCCGCTCAGGCAGCACCGGTAGGTTCCGCCGGTAACAGCGGAATTGTAAAGAGCAGCAGTGCAAAGAGGGCGACACCGCATATAACTATTCTGTGCAGTTTCTTGATTGTTACTTTCTCCTAAAGAGGCGTTTCCACCAGGGGAGTCCGTCTCCGTATCCTTCTATCGTGAAGGTATGTTCGCACCTGCCGCAACGCCAGTTTTTATACTTCTTATTGTAATAAGTCTTTGAGCTTCCGCAGCGGGGACAGGTGGTGCGTATTTTCCTTGCAGTATCTTTATCTAGCTGTTCCCAGTATTCATCGTGCCATCCGGGGCGAGCGGGCATTGCATTCTCCTCACTTACTACTGTGCTTGCAATGATTCTATATACAGTATATCAGGCTTGAAAGAAGATGGCGATAATACATCTCTATGCGTTTCCGGCTGAATAGTAATACCTCACCCCTGACCCCTCTCCAGCCTGAACTAACGTAAATGAAAGTGAAGTTATATGGCTGGAGAGGGGAGTTTAGAAAAAGAGGGGGGCGAAGCCCCCCTCTTATAAATCTTTTCCCCTTCAGAGTGAATCCTTCAGGATGAAACCCTTGCAAACAGGCGAATAGCCGTCATTAAGAGGGGAGACTGTTTAAGAGGGGGATTAAGGGGGTGAGTGATTTCGTCCGACCTAATGCAGAAGGAACTTCAAGCAACTAAGAATTATTAATGCGTTTTACTTGATTACACTCGACGCACAGGAGCCCTAGACATGCAATTCTATTATATCACCGTCCTGGAGAATATGGTCTCGTTTGACCATTACACCGTCGTGCTTGCCGGAACCCCAGACGCGGGCGAACTTGAGCCTGGCGCTGAAATCCTTATGGACTTCCGTGGCGGCGTCTTCGAGGGTGCTTCCCCTTTCGAGGACAATCGGGTCTTCGAGGTCGGGTTTCTGTCCGGGTGTCTTCGTATAGATCCGGATGATATCGAGTATTTCAAATATCCTAATCCTGAGTTCTTCGAGCCCGGTACCCCTCAGGGCAGATATACCCGTAACGGGGAGTTCGTCCCGCAGGAGTTCTTTGAGTTCTTCGAAGTGTTCCCGGGCTTCGTCTAGGTCTATCTTGTTGGCAGCGACGATTGCCTTTTTGAAATACACAAGGCCACTTTCCTCTTCTACATCGGGCTGCCTGCCTATACC
>CAZIYN010000251.1:0-2876 GCA_964543495.1 uncultured Dehalococcoidales bacterium
CCCCTAGACATACCCGCCAGACCGGTGAGTAAGCAACCTATAACGAGAATACGTTTTGTGCCGAACCGGTCGGCAAGCATCCCCCCGATTAGAATTACGAAAAATCCTGCTAAAGGAACCAGACCCCAAATCGTGCCCAGCTGCACCAGGTTGAGATTGAGTTCGTCCGAAATCTCCTTGAAGAGCATGGGCATGCACATCTGCGGCATGGCGAAAGCCACACAACCCGATATGGCTATCAGGGCAAGGATATACCACCTGTAGTTCGAGTGCCTGCCTACGTTATCCAACCGGGGTATTCTCCTTCCCGGCATAATACAGGGGGCAGGTCATGCCCCCTTATCCAGTGATTTGTTGATTATCAACCTGAATAACTAAGATTCCTCAGGTTCAGTATCTTCTTCGCCGGTGGTCTTTTCCTCTTCAGCAGCCTCTTGTTCCACCGCCGTCTGGCGCTCGCGCATCCAGCGGTGAATCTCGTCCAGGGCGGGCGGAGCGACGCTAAATACCTCTATATCCTGCGGGAACTGCACCCGGTGGCTTTCCCGTATAAACAGTACCGCCGTTTCTTCTTCACCAAGTGTCTCGTTTATTCTGTTCGCCATATGTTCGTAGCGTTTCTTTGAAGCCTCCGAGAACAACTCGGAAATCGTCCTGGCTACCTTTTCACTGATAAATCCCATGAGAATGTGGCGTTCCCAGTCCATCGTTTCTTCGGTGAGTTCGACGTCTTCAATTACTTCCAGCTTGGCGCCTGCCTGGCACCTTTCGTTGCTGATTTGGTGGCTGGATGGACTCAACTTCTCAAGCAGTTTCAGACCCTCTTTGCCTGCAATGGTAACCGATTCATGGTAAATGAGGTCTACGGTTCCCATTTTCGATTCGAGGTTTCTGACATGCTCATTTACCTGCTTCCAGTAGAGGTTGAATTTTTGCACATAATCGTCCGGGGCGCCCTCGTACGAATATAGAAGCGGGACGAGGTAAAGTTTCCTTTTTCCCTCATACTGTTTAGCTTCCGGTTTTGCTACTTTGCCCAGTTCTTCCGACATAATTACCCTCTGCTAAAAACTTTTCTAATATCGGGATGGAGTTTATCGCCCAACTCGGCGACTGCTTCGTACCTGAGTTTGTCCAGCGCCGCCTGCTTCTGCTCGAATTCTTCGCTGGAGTACAGTTTTTCAGGATGAACGCAGATGTCATCCACCACACGGATAGCCGCCGGAATCTGGAATCCGGTCGGCGAGCCTTTCCAGTCTTCCAGGCCGCCTCTGATGAGTGAGTCCAGAATTCCCATGGTGTCTTCCAGTCTGATATCGCGGTGGCGTTCATCTTCGCCGACACCTCCGGTATTAAGCAGGTAGAAATTCATATTCGGCAAACCTTTTACTATTTTATAAAAGATATTCGCGTGTTCGGCGGGGTCGCCGGCTATAAATGGGTCATAGAAAAACTCTCTTCTGATTGTTCCCGCTTTCGTGGGGTCGCCGGCTGATGACTCCATCGCCTGCCCCAGCACCATCAGGGCTACCGCCTGCTCGCAGGTCAGTTTCGATATCGCCGGAATTAATGGACCCCTGGTTATAATTATCAGATTATTCACCTTCGGTACATCAATATACGGGCTGGCGTGCATGAAGTCTTTCCTGAGAACTACTGCTCTGCCATTGGACGTCCGCTGGAAGTTGTAGAAATCGAAGTCATCATTTTCATCCACATACACGTTTTCGCATACGGTCTCAGGTTTCAGCAGTCCGTAGAATATCTCGGTCTGGTCTCCGGGATTAACACCCTCCGTCTTTACGAATATTCCGCCGGCTTCGAAACCGTGGAATGAGCCGTCCGGCATGAGAGTCCCACCATCATCCTGTATCAGCCATGACTTCTCGTTACCTTTCTTGGCAAGTATTTTACAGGTGGTGGTTGTCTTGCCGTTGGCGCTGAGGGCGATTAGAAGCGTCCTTACCGTCCTGTAATCCCCGTGTACCGACTGCAGGTAGTCTTCCCTGCACCCGGCGTGAAGGAAAATACCGCCTTTTCTCGTCTTTGCTACCCAGTCTTCGGCAGCAAAGACTCCTTTTTTATATTCACCGATGTAGTTGCCGTTCCTGATAATCTTGACGTATCTGCCGTCCGGAAGCATTGCCAGTCTGATAGTAATGTCCTTCTCAGGCAGAGGTTTTCTGGCGTTACTCTCAAAAGCCTCATCGGCAAAAAAGACTATGCGGTAGTCCGGGTCTTTTACTTCCTTATCCACAGGCCAGAAAAGGTTCCCGCCGCCGTATACCACATGGGCGAAACGTTCCGGCACTATCAGCCTGACTATTGGTCCGGTCTCGATGTTACCCACGATTCTGTCAATGCAAATCAGGTTTTCTTTAGCCAGCATTTTTTCGCACTGGTCGAGCAGTTTCTCTTCCTCTGCACCGAACTGATAATCCACGCTGTTTTTGGTGAACATTGCCGACCTCGAAGTGGGTTCACTTTCGGCTACATAGTTGCCATATACGGTCTTTCGCACTCCCGGCTCTTTTTCCACGGATTTTCTCATTTCTCCTGCCGGGGGATTATTCGTTAATCTGTCTTCGGACTTAGCCTTTTCCTTTATCCTGTCGACAGTTTGTTTGAATCTGGTTAAATCGAATTCTGCCACTTCAGCACTCCATATCTGCAGTATTTTCCGTCTCAAGGAACAGACGGTTCATTATAGCATTAATTGGTTAAAGTGTTATAATTCTGGTGAACTGAGGAGAGCTCTGGATGATTCGGATGTGCGCCACGGAAGATACCGAAAGAATGTATTTCATTATCAACGAAGCCGCAAAGGCGTATGAAGGCGTAATACCGGGTGACTGCTATCACCAGCCGTATATGCC
>CAZIYN010000252.1:0-2871 GCA_964543495.1 uncultured Dehalococcoidales bacterium
CCTCAGGGGAGATGACGGCTATCTGATGATAGACGCCGGCTGGAACAACGACAAAGCCTTCAGGTCTCTGCTCGGGCAACTGAGTGAAATCGGAATCGGTCCGGATGACATTTCCCGAATCGTTATCACCCACGCCCACGCCGACCATTACGGACTCGTTAGCAGGTTGAAAGAGCGCACCGGGGTGAATGTCGTCCTCCACCATATCGAAGCCGGTATGCTTGCCAACAGGACGGAGAGCATGCAGGAATTTATGGACCGGACTCAAGAGTGGTTCGATAGCAACGGAGTACCCTCCGATGCCTTCCCCACGACCCGGATGACGCCTTCGGAACGGAGGAGGTCGAACAACTCCACCACGCCTGATATCACGCTTCGCGGTGATGAGACCATCTCCACGGGGATTTTCAATCTTGAAGTACTCTGGACGCCGGGGCACTCTCCCGGGCATATCTGCCTTTATGAGAGAAGGCACAGGATACTCTTCACCGGTGACCATATTCTGCCGCAGATTACCCCCAATATCAGCCTTCAGCCCCACGCCGAGAACAATCCCCTCGGGGACTTCCTGAAATCCCTGAATACCCTGAGGGAGCTTGAAGTAGAAACAGTGCTTCCGGCCCACGAACACATCTTTAACGACCTGCAGGCAAGAATCGAAGAAATTCTGGAACACCACAGGCAGAGAATTGCTGAAATTACGGCTACTCTCGATTCCGGACCGAAAACGGCTTACGAAATCTCCGCTGAAATCACCTGGATGCCGGATTTCGGCGGACGAAGGTTCTCGGAACTTGCCCCCTGGGACAGGAGAATGGCGATACTTGAAACACTGGCTCATCTTAAAGCTATCGAGGAAGAAAGACAGATAATTAAAGAAGTAAAAAACGGTATTTTTTACTACAGCCACAGTGACTGACAACTTGCACCAAAATATGTAAACTGATATCCTATTGTTGTACTATATCAATATTATAATCACGTATTACGGGTGATAAATGAAATTAGTTGTAATCGGGCTGGGACAGTGCGGCGGCAGAATTGCCGATGAATTCGCCCGGCTGAATAGAAAAGCGGTAGGCCAGCGTGGTATAGAAATCGTACCCGGAGCTATTGCCGTAAATACCGATATCGCTGATTTAAGCGGTCTGAAACGCATAAGACCCGACTACGAACACCGGATTCTCATCGGGGGACGGAAGACCGGCGGTCATGGAGTCGGCAAGATTAACGAACTCGGTGCCGAAGTAGCCAAGGAAGATGCTGATAAGGTCATGGACAGTATCAGGACTACCAAGCGCCTGCCGGAAGCAGACGCTTTTCTGCTCATTGCAGGAGCTGCCGGCGGGACGGGCTCGGGCTCAATCGCCATAATGACTCAGTATATTAAAGAGCGTTTCATCGATAAACCCGTTTATAACCTGATTGTTCTCCCGTTCCAGCACGAAGAGGATACCGAGGAAAGGACCGTATATAACGCCGCCACCTGCCTCAAGTCCAGCTATCTGGTAGCCGACGCCGTCATAATCGCTGATAATCAGAGATACGCCAGCAAAGATGCCGGGTTCGTTAGAAACCTCTCGCACATCAATACTCAGATTGTGGACCCGTTTTTTAACCTGCTCTGCGCCGGCGAAGAGAAAAAGCAGAAATACATCGGGGCAAAGGTCCTCGATGCCGGAGATATTATACAGACCCTTGTGGGATGGACGGTAATCGGCCACAGCAGTTCCCGCGTGTCATTCTGGAAATCGTTATTCGAACGGACCCGCGATTTCAGAAACAAGGCAACCGAGTCGCAGCAGGGTACACAGTCCATGGACGAAGCAATAAGCAAGCTCTCCGTCCACAGCAATCCTGGTGATTCAAGGAGAGCGTTATATCTGGTCTCGGCTCCGGCAAGTAAAATGAATATGGACCTGATTAAGGAACTTGGAATTCATTTAAAAACACTGTCTCCGGAGGCGGTAATCAGAAGCGGCGATTACCCGAGAGACAGTGGCTCGGTTGATGTAACTGTTATATTATCTGAACTGAGCGATGTTATTAAAATCAGGAATTACTTCACGCGGACTATAAGCCTGATTTCTACGATACAGCGAAGACAGGAAGGTATGGCCGACCAGACTCCGCTCGATGGTTCCCTGAAGGATATCCCATCGCTGCTTTAATCCATTAACCGGTCAGTCCGCCGTAACAGCCCGACCGGTTCTCGGTCATCATTTACCTGACAACCTTGGAGTAAATGTCCCATGCCTGCGAGATTGTTTCTTCACGTACCTGCCAGGCTTGACTTAAAATTTCATCACGCTCTTTGAGGGCCTGTGTAATAGCTTCGTCGGAGGATGCTTCGGCTGCTTCCATGGCTTTATCATATGCCTCTTTTGCCTTCTGCTCCGCCCGTTCGCGAGCTTTAAGAGCTCTCTTTATGCCGTCTTCACACGCACTGTTTGCCTGTTGTTCGGTCCTCCGGTAGGCTTCAGCTACCTGTATCTCATTCTCTCGATATATTCTGGATACTTCACGCGTAGCATCCATGTATGCCGCATAGGCTTTCTGCGCCTGTCCCAGAACTTCATCAAGCGGTTTCATCGCCGAAATATCACTTCCTGCAGGCGCTGCTTCCGCTGCCTCCGCCGCTTCCTCAACCGGTTGTACTACCTGTTCTTCCGCTTCTTTTTCGGCTTTCTTGGTCTCTCCTTTAGGATTCACCACAGATACCTCCTTCAGTCTGGAATTCCAATTCCTGATTTATTTCTTTTTTTTACCGGGGTCTTCTTCCGAATCACCCTCTTCTTCCTGCTCGGCTTTCCTGGTTTCATACATTTTTGCCAGGAAATCCATGCGGGACTCGATTTTACCCTTCATATC
>CAZIYN010000253.1:0-2857 GCA_964543495.1 uncultured Dehalococcoidales bacterium
GTATCGAAACCTACCTCTTCTATGGGGACGTGTCTCCTGAATTTACCTTCTGCCTCCGCCTTTTCTATGTTCAGGGCGAATTCTTCCCTGGCGCGCCTGCATTCGTAATCAGAAGGCGGACCGTAGTCCACTTCTATAGCGCCCGTGGGGCAGAGCATTTCACAATAATAGCAGGGGCGGCAGTTCCCCACGGCGAAAATCGGGGGGGATACCGAGAGGTCTATCGAGCCCATCGGGCAGTTGTCCATGCAGAGACGGCATTCGGGATAGAGGCATTTCTCCATATCGACTGCGGGGCGCTCTCGTGGAGGTCCGGCGCCGGGACGCTCCCAGGGCAGGTCCTTGAGATGATGGGGGATGAGGTCGGTCTCTCCTTCATATATCCGGCGGCTCAATTCGGCCATTTCAGCTCCGAAATTTTCGGCTTCTTTAATATCTATCTCGTCCGGGTGACCGTCGGTAAGGTAAGGGTGAGGGCTGATTGGCAGGTTACCGCTTCCATACCAGTCGTTAATCCCTATAACAGTGAACCCCTTCTCCGTCAGGGTCTTGCAGACCATCGGGAAAAAGCGCTCGGGAGTAGCTCCGTGGGTGGAGAACGCGAAAGCGTGTATTCCATCGAAACGGGGAAGGTTCCTGAGGAAAATCCTGACATTAACGGGCGGACCACTCCAGACCGGACTGCCGAGTCCGATTAAATCGTAATCGTGAAACTGCCGGATGTCCACGTCCCTGATTTTTACCAGGTCGCACTTTTCCACGTGTCCGTCCATTCCCCTTTTAATCGCCTCGGTAATCAACTTCGTGTTACCGGTAATTGAAAAGTATACAATTAAACACTTCATTTTCAGACTTTCTTTGTCCCGTTATTGAGGTATTATCTCCGGCAGACCCGGCAGGGCTGTCGTCATCCATTCGGTCTTGTCTTTACCTATATAGAACATATCGCCTACCATTGAAAACGGGGCTTTATATCCCTCGCACCTGACCATCGGGTGGACTTCGTAGACCTCGCCTTCCAGGATTGTCCATTCCATATAGTCCTTCTCGTGCGGTCCCGCGGTGACGTAAGGCGACTCTCCATAAGACACGCCGACGGCGTGACCCAGTTTATCGCACTCGAATCCGTATTTTGCCACCAGGTCTTCTATTTTCTGTCCGGCGGCGGTAATCTCCACACCGGGCCTGAATTCTTCGGTCACCATCTGCCTCATCTCAGCCCACAACTCGAACATCGTCTTATAAATGCCTTTCGGCTCTTCCCACCAGTAAGCCCTTATCATCTGGGCGCCGTAACCCTTGTTCCGGGCAAATTCAGGAGTGAAGGTTACCGGGTTCGGTTTTTCTATAATCGCAGGTCCCGGGCGGTTAGGATAGGTCGCCTCCGGGCGGGTGTGAATCAGGATAATCCTGTCACCGACATCATGGGAATCAAGCACCTCGACGGCCGGTCCGGCGGCCTCCATTTCCGATATTCCCGGTTTGAGGTTGGAAATGAAGGCGTAATGCGACATATCCGAGATTGTAATCGCCGTCTGCATCGCTACCAGTTCCTCTTCGCTCTTGGGGCCGCGTATTTCGCCGAAGAGACGGTGCGCCTCGACAAGCTCCGCCTTCGGGCACAGGTCCTTGAACGTCTGGCAGTCGAACACCGACCACCATCTGTAGCTGTCTATGCCTATACGGGTATTCTGGAGTTTCATGGCGGTTATCTCTTTCGCCGCCTGCCGGGAAAGGTCGGTAGCAAGGTGGATATTTTCCTCCGGAATCCAGCAGTCCTGCGCCGCCGTATTCTGCGGAGTGACCATGCTGTTGCTGGGAATCAGGAAAACAGGTTCACCTTCGACCGGGAAAACAACCATGTTATTCCTGTTGCCCCATATCTTCGTAAGGTAATGTACAGGTACCCCGAGCTGGCTTCCGCCGTAAACGAGCAGGGCGGAAAGCCCGGCATCTTTCAGCTTTTTCCTGAGGAGCGAATAACGGCGGTCTTTTTCTTTCAGACTGAGTTCCGGTTTATTTTCTTTGCCCGGCATTTTGTCTCTCCTTCTCCGCTAATTATTAAGAATTTCATTCTGCCCCGGCGAGGAATTTCGATGCGTTTTCCCCGGCGATTCTGCCCGAGTTGATAGCGTAACCGAAGGCACTCCCGGAGAGGTCGCTGCAGTAAGCTTCGGATTCCCAGCCGCCGGTGGCTACTCCGGCGGCATAGAAGCCGGGAACAGGTCTTTCGTCGCCGTCCAGGACCTCCATATGTTCGTTTATCCTTATTCCGCCGATGGTATCGAGGAGGGTCGGCATTCCCTTCATTGCGTAGTAGGGGGCTTCCCGCAAAGGCAGCAGGTTTCTCCTGTCCTTGGCGAAAGTCCTGTCGTACCCCTGCTCGCAGAAAGAGTTGTATTCATTTATAGTAGAGTTGAGGACCACCGGTCCGGCTCCTATCCAGCGGGCGATATCGTCGAGCGAGTCCGCTATTTTCACCCTGTCCTTACCAGCTTCTATTTTAAGATTATTTTCGAGGTCGGGTATCTTTTCTTTCATTTTTTTCATTATGGAGGAATCTATCATAGAGAAGCATACTTTATCCGGCTGCCGGATGATGGCGTTTACCGCCTCGAAGGGATGGGCGCCGAGAGATTCATCGGCGAACCTCTCTCCTGTTTTATTTACCCAGACCGTGCAGGGGTCTCTCTCAAGTCCCCGCAGGGGCCAGGAATTGAGGTCGATTCTCGGGCCTTCTTTTATCATGGTAACGAAATCGTCTATGGCAGCCCCGGCTTCTTCAGCCATCAGCAGGCCATCGCCGGTGAGAGGAAAACCGCGCACGGGCATTCCTTCGTAATAGAGGGGACAGTAC
>CAZIYN010000254.1:0-2839 GCA_964543495.1 uncultured Dehalococcoidales bacterium
GCCGCTGCCAGGTGAGTTTTTCCGCAGCCGTTATCTCCCTGAAGGACCAGCCACCCATCGGGGGATTCCGAGAAGTCGAGAGCCAGATTATATGCCCCGTCCAGGTTTTCTTTATCATCAACCGGTAGATTTTCCCGTTTATCGAAACTTTCGAAAGTCATATTTTTCTGGAGCTCGAACTGAGGTGCCCAGTCATAAGTGCGCGCTGCCGGGGATTCTTCATCATATGGACACAGTTGATAAAGATTGGCTGCCTTCAGCCTGGTCCGTATCCTCTCTTCCTGCTCGTCTACGGGAATAATCGAGACAATAACAGTAGGCAGACTGTTACTGAACCGGTGATTCAGCAACTGGTCGAGTTTCTCTTTTGCCCAGGCAGTGCTTGATTGAGCTCCCAGGTCGTCCAGAATCAGTAGCGGGGCATTACGCACCTGCTCGAAGAACTCATCATAAGGCATCTCGCTGTCCGGGCTGAACGAAGACCGCAGGTGGTCAAGGAGGTCGGGGACTGAAATATAAAAAACAGGGTGATTCTCTCGGATGCACTTATTGGCTATTGCGGCAGCCAGATGCGTTTTACCGCAGCCGCTGGGGCCCGATAGGACGAGCCATCCCTGCGGTCTCTCGGCGTATTCCAGCGCCGCATGATATGCTTGTTTGAACTGCTCCTGGTTGGCACGGTTGTCGCTGTTTCCCTCCGGTTTCAGGCTATCGAACGTGAGGTTCGTCCGCATTCCCAGGTTGCTGTATCTCTGCAAATGGGACAGCCGTTCTTTATCAGATTCCTTTAAAGCGCACTCGCACGGGACAACCTGGCTGTAATCGGGCCTACCTGAAGTCAGTAAGGGATGGACAAACCTGGCTCCCCGGCAAATCGGGCATACGGGCTCAGGAGTTTCCGCATCCTCTTTATCGCTGGAATAGGTGTCCATATTTTTGCCCGTTGTATTTGTCTGTACCCTTTTTAGTATCTCGCTTATGTGTTCCATCACTTCTGCCTTCTGCCGACCAGTTTTCCAGAATCCTGGCGATGTAACGCCAGTTTCTTTTATTCAGGCTGACCGCTTCGCGAACGGCATCATGTATCCAGTCGCCGGGATACAGCTTCTCGGCTTCAGCCAGTTCTTCGGCAATCATCGGGGTCAGCATCCCGATATTCTGCTCATAGAGGGTGAAGATGTCCGGTAAATCCTCGAAACCACTATCGGAGTTAGGCCGCTCTGTTGCCTTCAGCCCTGCGAGCGCCATCTCTCCGTTCCTGATTCTATCCACGGCTCGCCTGTCCGATTCCGTATTCATAAAATAAATATCCTCCGGACTGCCGTCCTTGTCCACCACAAGGTGAATCACCGTCCCGCGCTTCACAGCCATCTCAAGAGCACGGGCCAACCCCTCCTCTGCACCTTCTGTGCTGCTCTTAAGACTGCTCATCAGGCTTTTATCGCCCAGTAACTCATTATAAGTAAGATAACGCGGGTATCCTTTCTTGCCGTACAGTAAAGAAAAAATATGGAGAGTTGTTTTAAGCTCGGCCATGTCTTCAATTTGCGGCAGTAGATTGCTGAAAAACACGTTCGGGACTGCCGTGAATTTCATCCTGGCAGGAAAGCCGTTAAAACGTTTCATATATTTACTCTTTATTGACAGGTATTACGGGCAAAATACAGGCTGAGGGTGAAACAGGTAGATTACGGATATTAGAGCAGACTCGGTTCCTGGTTTGCTATATTCTCGAATTTCGCCAATGTCGGGACAAAACGTAAGCTGACCTGTCCGGTCGGGCCGTTACGATGCTTTGCAATGATAATATCAGCAATACCTTCAGGATATTCCCTGTCCGGATACTGAGTTTCCCACTCTTCGCGGTTATAATAGTATTCATCCCTGTAGATAAATACGACTACGTCGGCATCCTGTTCGATACTGCCGCTGTCGCGTAAATCGGATAACTGCGGTCTATGTGATGCTCTCCACTCTGAAGCCCTGCTCAACTGGGATATGGCTATTACAGGTATATTCAGCTCACGTGCCAGCCCTTTAAGAGAACGTGAGATAAAACTGATTTCCTGTACCCGGTCCCTCATTTGTCCGTCCATCAATCCCAGATGGTCAACTATAATCAGATTGACCCCATGTTCATAGTACAGACGGCGGGCTTTACTCCGCATTTCCGCTACGCGGAGTCTGGGAGAATCATCGATAAATACCGGCGCCTCGGAAAGGATACCGGTGGCATCCATCACCCTTCTCTCTTCAGCCTCCGTATGAAAGCCGAGGCGGACATGGCTGAGGTTTACTCCGGATTCACTGGCAAGTAAGCGCATTACGAGCGGTTCTCTTGCCATTTCCAGGCTGAACATGGCAACGCAGGCCCCCTGTTCTACGGCGGCATTCCTGGCTATATTCAAGACAAGACTGGTCTTACCCATACTCGGTCTGCCGGCTACTATCACAAGGTCGGATTTCTGAAATCCGCCGAGGAACTCATCCAGCCCCGAGAAATGCGTCCTTACCCGGGTAATCGGCTCGATATAGCCTTCTTCATCTGTAATCTCAGGGGCTTCGAAATATCTGTCAAGTACCTGGCGGATATGAATGAAATCACCGGTTTCACGCCCGTGCCGCACTCCGAACAGGGCGTCTTCAGCCTTATTCAGGCTGTCCTCGACATCCGGACCGGCGTCGTAGCCGATACCTTCTATTTTACGGGCTGCTTCTATCAGACGGCGGCTAACCGCCAGACGGTATACAATCTGCGCATAGTGTTCGATGTCAAGCGATGTCGGGACTATTGATACCAGGTGGCTGAGATGAGCGGCACCACCGCATTCTTCCAGCT
>CAZIYN010000255.1:0-2831 GCA_964543495.1 uncultured Dehalococcoidales bacterium
TCGGGATGAGTGAAGAGGAAATAAACGGCCTGAGGGAGTCCGGTATTATATAAAAAGAAGAGATATATGTCTGAGAAATTACTCGAAGGAATAAAGGTTGTCGATTTCACCTGGCACCTCACGGGGCCGCTGACGACCAAGCACCTCTCCGACCTCGGAGCGGAGGTTATTCTCGTCGAATCGAGAAGAAGACCCGGCTGGGCGCGGGGTGCTCCCAATACCGGCAGCAACGACCAGTATTTCACAAACAAGCTCAGCGTAACCATTAACACCCGTGAACCGAGAGGCCTGGAACTTGTCAAGAAACTGATTGCCCGGGCCGATATCGTGGTTGAGAATTACGCCGGTGGGGCAATGGAGAGGATGGGGCTGGGGTATGAAGTGCTGAAGGAAATCAAACCGGATATTATAATGCTGAGCACTTCCATGCAGGGACAGACAGGACCTTACTTCAACCACCCCGGCTCCGGACACAAGCTGACCTCTCTTGCCGGATTCAGTAATATTATAGGCTGGCCCGACCGCGAACCGGGCTGGGTTGCCGCATATACTGACTTCATTGCACCGCGTTACAACATAATCGCTATCATGGCGGCGCTGGAGTACCGCCGCCGGACCGGAAAAGGGCAGTACCTGGATATGTCCCAGTACGAGGCGGGAATCCAGTTTATGGCACCCCTGGTGCTCGATTACGTGGTAAACGACCGCGTACTCGGCAGAATGGGAAACAGGTGCGATTATGCCGCTCCCCACAACGCATACAGGTGCCTGGGAAAGGACAGGTGGTGCACTGTCGCCATTTTCACCGACGAAGAGTGGGAAAGTTTCTGCCGTGTAATCGGCAGCCCGGAATGGACAAAAGACCCTAAATTCGGCACCCTGCTTTCGCGCAAGGAAAACGAGGAAGAACTCGATAGCCGCGTGAACGAATGGACGCAGGATAAGACACCCTGGGAAGTGATGAAGCTTCTGCAGGAAGCCGGTGTGCCGGCGGGTGTTGTAGAAACTGGTGAAGACATGATGGAGAAAGACGAGCAGTTAAAGCACCGTAACTTCTTCGTAGAGCTTGAATATCCGGAATACGGGAAATACCGTACCCAGGAAGGCATCCACTTTAAACTCTCAAAATACACATGTGATATGAATGTCGCCCCGCTTCTCGGCCAGCATAACGAATACGTTTTCAAGGAAATACTCGGTATACCCGGTGACGAATACAACCGGCTGGTGGAAGAAGGGGTTATCGACTGATAAAGATCTATCATGACTGATTCAACAGACGGTATGCTGAGTCCATACCGGGTCCTGGACCTCGCAGATGATACCGGGCTTCTTTGCGGTAAGATACTCGGCGACCTCGGGGCGGATGTTATAAAGATTGAGAGACCGGACGGAGACTCCGCCCGTTGCCAGGGGCCCTATTACAAAGACGACCCCGACCCGGAAAAGAGCCTCTTCTGGTTTGCTTACAACACCAGCAAGAGGGGAATAACTCTGGATATCGAAAAAGCCGACGGACAGGAAATATTCAGGCAGCTGGTGAAAACCGCCGATATAGTGGCGGAGACTTTCAGGCCCGGTTATCTGGACAGCATCGGTCTGGGCTACTCTGCCCTGGAGAAGATAAATCCCGGTATAATACTGGCTTCCATCACCCCCTTCGGACAGACGGGACCGTACAGAGACTACAAGACAGCCGATATTGTCGCCTGGGGCATCGGCGGCTATATGTACACGCTGGGTGATGCCGACCGTCCGCCAATCCAGATAGGGCATCATTCCCAGCCGTACCTCCATGCCGGAGGTCAAGCTGCCCAGGGAGCGCTGATGGCGCTTTATCACCGGGAGATAACCGGTAAGGGGCAGCAGGTGGACGTTTCGATTCAGGACTGTATCGCCCGCTGTACCCCGGAGAGAATTACCCAGGCATGGGACTTTGATAAGCGCATAGTCCACCGTGGGGGTGGGGGCAGGGTGGTGAGGTCCAGACGGATATGGCAGTGCAAAGACGGCTATGTGTTTTCATTCTTCTGGTCGGGTCCCGATGCCGTGCGCTGGAATACCCCTATTGTTACCTTTATGGATAGCGAAGGGATGGCGGACGATTTTATCAAGAATTTCGATTGGTCCACGTTTAACCTTATGGATACCACTCAGGAGGTAATGGATAAGCTGGCAGGACCGGTGAGTAAGTTTTTTATTACAAAAACAAAAGCCGAGCTTCTCGAAGGAGCCTTGAAGTTCAACGCCCAGCTTTACCCGGTGGCAGATACTTCCGATATTGCAGCCAATCCCCAGCTTGTTGCCAGGAAATACTGGGTGGAACTGGAACACCCGGAGTTAAATGACACCATTATCTATCCGGGGGCATTCGGTAGGACCACCGAGGCGCAGCCCGGGCTTTCACGGAGGGCCCCGCTTATCGGCGAACACAACCTGGAAATTTATAAAGCAGAGCTCGGGATATCGGACGAAAAACTCAGCTCGCTGAAAGAGGCGGGGATTATATAATGACGGAAAAACTGCTCGAAGGCATAAAAATAGCCGATTTCAGCCGGGTAATAGTCGGACCTCTGAGCGTCAAGACGCTCTGTGATTACGGGGCGGAAGTAATCAAGATTGAGGGTAAGAGCCGTCCCGGACACTACCGGACTACCGGTCCAGAACCGGACCTCAGCGCCCATTTCACCTCATGGAATACCGGCAAACTCAGCATTGCTCTTAATCTTACCCTTCCGGAAGGACTGGAAGTAGCGAAGAAAATCGTCGCCTGGGCGGATATCGTACTCGAGAGCTTCGCCGGCGGGTCGATGGAGAGAATGGGGCTGGGC
>CAZIYN010000256.1:0-2808 GCA_964543495.1 uncultured Dehalococcoidales bacterium
CTCCAGGACTTCCGCTATAGTGACTTTAGAAGCCCTGGCGACGATCGGATTATGAAGTCTCTGCAGTCTCCGGTACACGAGGTTCCCGAGTTTGTCCGCTTTCCATGCCTTGACAAAACCGAAATCAGGTATGATAGGTTTTTCAAGCAGGTATTTTTTCCCGTCAATTACATATGAATCAAGAGATTCTTCAAGGAAAGTGCCGACGCCTACCGGTGTCAGAATTCCTCCGTATCCGTTTGCGGCTGCTTCCAGTTTGGTACAGATAGCCCCGAATGTTGTCGGTACGACCTCAACTTTCTCTATAGCTTCTTTAAATGCTTCTGTACCCTCGCTGCCGCCTGAATAAACACCACTGGTGAAACCCGTAATGATTTTCTTTATTTTACCCGGTTGAAGCAGACAATGACTCGGACCATAGGCGGCAGAGGATGCTTCTTCTTGGGTGGGTTCTTTGATTGGCATTACCATGTTACCGATAACAGTCAGGTCTTTGACATCCTTTTTATATAACGCTTCCCACAGGTTCAAAGCCTGGCTGGCAGTCCCGAAAGTGGAAAAGGCGATCACCGCTCCGTCGAAGATATCTGCTATTGCATCTTCGAAGCTTTCATATATCTTGTTTTTCATTATGCTGGTTTTCCTCCCTTCGTACTTGCTGGTTATCAGGATAGTCAATCCAGCCTATTCATTTCTTATCGTTGAGGAGCTAAACGTTAATCCGATTATGTATCTTCAGTGATTCAGTCCGCATTGTGCATGGTTAACTTGTCGAACCGGCTGAAGTTATGCCAGGAATCAATCCAGCGAATGGTTCCGGAGTAACCGCGCATCGCCAGTGATTGAGTCTGCGCTCCGGTACTTACGTAACGCACTCCGTGCAATAACTCACCGGTACTGACTCCTGTGACGGCAAAAAACACGTCTTTGCTTTTAACCAGGTCGTCTTCAGTATAGACCCTGGATAAATCAACCCTGGTTTTTTCTGCCACTTCTCTTTCTTCGTCGTCCCTGGGCCAGATGGTGCACTGAATGCAACCTCCTATACAATGTATGGCGACGGCTGACAGTACAGCCTCGGTAGTACCGCCGATACCCATCAATATATCAACTCCGGTGTCTGGCAACGCAGCGTGTATGCTCGCTTCAACATCACCGTCGGAAATCAGTTTCACCCTTGCACCGGATTTACGGATGTCTTCTATCAGGCTTTGATGGCGCGGTCGGTCGAGCACGACGGCGGTAATTTCTGAAATCCTCCTCTTTTTTGCACGAGCAAGATTTTTCAGATTTTCAGCTACCGGTGCATTGATATGGACAACGTCTTTGCCTTCGGGCCCAGTAGCTATCTTATTCATGTATACGAAAGGTCTCGGGCACTCGATTGCCCCCCTGGGGGCAAGTGCGACAACGGCAACGGCTCCGGGCAAACCCCTGGCAACCAGGTTGGTGCCGTCAACCGGATCAACCGCGACATCCACCTGTATACCGCCACCGTTACCGATTGATTCTCCGACATATAACATCGGGGCTTTATCCTTTTCACCTTCTCCAATGACGACGACACCGTCCATCTGAATATGACTCAATGCGGAACGCATGGCATTTACCGCTGCCCTGTCTATAGAATTTTTATCTCCCATACCTAAGAATCGGGCTGCAGCTAAAGCTGCTACTTCCGTAACCCGTACCAGTTCGATAGCTATGTTTCGGTTAATCGGCTCAAGGGAATTCCCGGTTTTCATATAAGCCCTCTTTTTATCATTCTGATTTTTCCTGTATCTCGGCTATTACTTATAAACACCGTATTCCTGGGCTGCCTCAATAATAGCATGCAGGCAGGCGGGGTTGCATTTGTCTGGACCGGAACCCAGAGACAGGATATAGCCGCCGCCTTCACCGCAGACCTCGATGAGCTTGCGGCAGTACTCTTTAATCTCCTGCGGTGAATGAGTGTAAAGTTGCGCTGCAGTAACGTTGCCGGTTATACAGGCGGAATTGCCCAGTATCTCCTTGGCTTTGAACATGTCCGTTTGTTCCATCGTCCACACTACCGAAGTGCGCGGCAACTCGCTGATGATTTTCAGACGCTCTTCATTGTATTTTCCATCGATAACCATTGCCGGAACAAAGCCTTCGTTGACGATGCCCAGGAGAAGCCTGCGGAAAGTAGGCCAGTAAAACTTCTCGAACTGTTTCACGGACATGAAGCTGTCATCGCCCTTGTGCATCGGGATAAATACTATCGGACTGCGTGCCATATTAGCCATGCTTACCGCCGACTGGATAGAGCGCTCAGTAATAACTTCTAAAGTCTCCAGCAGTTTTTCCGGTTGACGATACATATCCAATGTGGAGCCGCGTGTGCCCCGCAACGAATCAGCCACCGTATCGAATGGCGCCTGTGACCCGCCGCCCATGAAAGGCGGAAAGCCTGATTCCAGCGATACCTGAGCACACTCTCTGATTACCTGCTGATACTTGGCGTTTTCCTGGCTTGCTTTCCAGATTGCCTTGAAGAGCTTCTGAAAAGCCGGGTCCTGGCACATCGCCATGAAACGCTGGGGTAACCCCTGGTAAGAGGACATCGGGGGCATGTGTGCCAGAGGTTCGAAAGCGCCCCATGTACGCGGGGTGAAGTACCGCAGCCCGAAATCGAAGGGGTCTGTCATGAAGAGGTCGTACTCATCTGCCTGCATATACTCCTTTTCCACGAAATTCTGGAGGCTGGCGTTATCCGGCAGGCCGTGACCTGGCCACTTGATTGTCCTGTTATCGAGGATTTCATATACCCGGGCGGGGAAAAAC
>CAZIYN010000257.1:0-2760 GCA_964543495.1 uncultured Dehalococcoidales bacterium
ACCCAGTCCCACGCAGCAGCCTACGGGGTCGATTCCTTCCTGTTTTGCCGCTACGGCTACCTTACTGCGATATCCCGCTTCACGGGCAACGGACTTAAGCTCGACGGTGCCGTTATAAATTTCCGGCACCTCCATTTCGAACAGCCTGCGCAGCAGGTCGGGGTGCGAGCGTGAAAGTATCACCCGGGGGCCTTTGTTGGTCCGTACGACTTCCAGGATTATTATCTTCAGTCTCTGTCCGATACGGTATCTTTCTCCCGGTGTCTGCTCGGCGGCAGGCAGTATCGCTTCCGTCCGCCCGAGGTCTATGAAAATCTGCCTCTGTTCTATACGCTGTATCAGGCCGGTTACGATATCGCTTTCCCGGCCGGCGTATTCTTCGAATATAGCGCTGTGCTCCGCTTCATGCAGACGCTGGAGGATAACCTGTTTGGCTGTCTGTGCGGCGATACGCCCCGCATTGCTGGGAGTAGCTTCAACCATCACCGTTTCTTCCAGCTCGGCTTCAGGATTTATCAGGCGGGCATCTTTAAGTGATATTTCCGTGATTGGGTCACTAGGTTTCTTTACCACAACCTTCTCAGCCCATACCTGGACCTTGCCGCTGGATGGATTTATCTTAACTTCGATATTCTGGTTCGGTGCAAAATTGTCTTTCCGGTATGCTGATACCAGTGCTGCCTCGACCGCAGAAAGTACTACTTCGCTAGGCAGGTTTTTCTCAGCCGAGATTTGTGTGATTGCGAGTAAAAAATCACTCTTCATCTCGGATTAAACCCTCCATTCTCAAATTTTCCTATAACAAAAAAGTGGGAACAACCCCACTCAAATACTCAAATCTATACTCTAGTCGGTAGCATAGCATAATTGTATTATAAATGCAAGTAATGGATGAGTGTTGAGCGTGATTTAGAGGCAGGAAAGTAAGTAATTATAGCCTTTCGTACCTAGTAATAAGTGTATCGTTGAGATATAATTATAAGGATTTGCACCAAAAACACAGGACGTGAGATATGGAAGAATTAAAAGCCAAGGTATTAAAAGAAATAGAGTCTCGACGGGATGAACTTAACGAAATCTCGATGAAAATCCACGGTAATCCGGAGCTTGGCTTCAAGGAAGAAAAGGCTGCTGAATTACTGACCGACTACCTTGAAAAGAACGGCTTTTCGCTGGAGAGGGGTATCTGTGATTTGCCGACCGCTTTCAGAGCAGGTTATGGAACGGGAAAACCGAAAATCGCCGTCCTGGCCGAATATGATGCCCTGCCCGATATCGGACACGCCTGCGGTCACAATATTATAGCCACTTCCGCTTTCGGTGCCGCGGTCGCTTCTAAAATCACGGTCGACAGATTAAAAGGCACTGTCCTGGTTATAGGCACGCCTGCCGAGGAATTATACGGCGGTAAAGCTATTATGGCGGAGAAAGGTGCATTCGATGACCTGGATGTAGCGATGATGGTCCATCCAGGTGTTTCTGATACAGCTACAACGAGTTCGCTTGCCTGCCAGACTCTTGACGTTGAGTTTTTCGGGAAATCGGCCCATGCTGCGGCATCACCCGAGGAAGGAATAAATGCCCTGGAAGCTATGATTCAGTCTTTCAACGCCATAAACTCCTTGCGTCAGCATATCAGGGATACGGCTCGTTTTCACGGGATAATCACTGATGGTGGAGAGGCATCGAACGTGATACCGGCTCACAGCGCCGGGAGTTTTATTGCCCGTTCTTTAGAGAACGACTATCTGGATGAACTAAAAGAGAAGGTAATAAACTGCTTCGAAGGAGCGGCAAAGGCTACGGGAGCACGGCTGGAATATAAATGGGACACGGTGCGGTATGAGCCGATGCTGAATAATATGACGCTTGCCGCATTATTTGCGGGAAATATGAAAGCGCTCGGACGCGATATCATTATTTCCGGTACGGACAAAGCTTTCGGCAGCACCGATATGGGTAATGTCAGCCAGCTTGTTCCGGGCATTCATCCGAATGTCGCTATAGCTGCCGGAGATGTACAGCTTCATTCACTCCAGTTTGCCGAAGCCGCATCTTCGGAAGCCGGCCTGAAGGGATTAATAGATGCCTCCGCGGCCATGGCGATAACAATAGTCGATATTCTATCGAGCCCCGAAACATTGACTGCGATTAAGAACGAGTTCGGGCAGGCGAAATGATTAGGATAGGCATACCCAGAGCTCTGCTCTACTACCAGTATTTCCCTGCCTGGAAAAGATTCTTCGAAGAGCTTGGTGCTGAAGTGGTGGTTACTCCACCCACAACCCGCAAAATGCTTGCCGAAGGTTCGTCGAGGGTTGTCGCCGAGACCTGCCTGCCTGTAAAAGTTTTCCTCGGTCATGTTATTTCACTGGTCGGAGAGTGCGACTATATTTTCATTCCGGCAGTTAGAAGCGTCCAGAAAAAGGTATTCAACTGTTCCAAATTCCTGGGTCTGCCCGATATGACGAAAGCCGTGATTCCGGAATCACCACCGATTCTGGAGGTCGATATAGATGTCAACAGGGGTAGAGGAGAGCTTTATAAATCGGTTTATAGAATGGGTTCTCATCTGACATGGAACCCGGTGAAACTCAGGCAGGCGGGAATGGCTGCCTGGGAAGCGTACCTCGAATACCGTGATATTATGGCTGAAGAAGGACTGACACCACCTGAAGTAATCGATTCGTCTCCGGCAAATCAGGAAAAGGTCTCGGGTGGTCCCGGTGTAGAAATAGCGCTAATCGGGCACCCGTATCT
>CAZIYN010000258.1:0-2741 GCA_964543495.1 uncultured Dehalococcoidales bacterium
AACGCATGTAATTACTGCCGCCGTAGCTTCAATTCAAAACCTGGCAAAGTGTATCCGAGGTATCGGTGTAGATATCGATGACCTGGTACTCGAACCTCTTGCCAGCAGCGAAGCAATATTATCTGAAGATGAGAAAAATGCGGGTATAATACTCGCCGATATAGGTGGTGGCACCACGGATATAGCAATTTTCAAGGATGGAAGTATCTGGCATACCGCCATTTTACCCGTTGCCGGATACCAGCTTACCAGGGATGTTGCCATCGGTCTGGGACTGCCGTTTGAAGTAGCCGAAGAGATGAAGAAACGGTATGGCAGCGTGATGTCTATATATGAAGGCGCTAATGCAGAACCGGCGAGTCCTCTGAGTGAGGACGGGCACGGAGCTTCATATCAGGACCTTTACGATATTCTCCGGGCGAGGGTCGAGGAAATAATCAGACTCATCCTGCTCGAACTCCCACGGTCCGAATATGAATCACTGGTACCCGCCGGACTGGTATTGACGGGAGGCAGTTCGAACCTGGCAGGTATCGACGCTCTCGGTCGCGATATTTTACAGCTGCCTGTAAGAGTGGGCACTCCCGATAATGTTTACGGCATCATCGATTCACTGCGAGACCCGGCATACGCCACGAGCGTCGGTCTTCTCATCTGGGGAGCCAAGCATCAGGGCACCCAGAGAACCAGAAAGTGGAGACCGAATTTCCGGCGTCTGGCATCCCAGATAAGAAACCTGTTTCATTAGAATTTTCAGTGAAGAAAGGAGGAAAAGATGGCAAAATCAAGTTTCGCACTTAGCCCTGCTAAGATAAAGGTTATCGGCCTTGGGGGTGGCGGCTGCAACGCTGTTACCCGCATGGTACAGGAAGAAATTCAAGGTGTGGAATTCATTGCGATGAATACAGACGCCCAGGCAATGGCACTGACTGAAGCGCCTATCCGAATTCAGCTCGGAGAAAGACTTACGAGAGGTCTGGGTGTAGGCGGCGACCACACAATCGGTCAGAAAGCAGCCGAAGAAAGCCGCGATGACATCAAGGAAGTTACCGCGGGAGCCGATATGGTATTCATTACCGGCGGTATGGGAGGCGGTACCGGAACGGGAGCCGCTCCGGTTGTCGCTGAAATCGCCAAGCAAAGCGGCGCTCTGACAATCGCCGTAGTAACGAAACCGTTTACTTTCGAAGGAACGCACCGCTGCGAGGTCGCGGAAGATGGTATAAAGAACCTCCTCGATAAAGTCGATACACTGATTATTATCCCGAACGACAAACTACTCGACCTCTGCGACCAGAAAACCGGAGTGGACAACGCTTTCAAGATGGCTGATGACGTTCTCAGGCACGGTGTCCAGGCAATTTCAGAAGTTATCACCGTTCCCGGCGTAATCAACCTCGACTTCGCCGATGTCAAGGCGGTAATGCAGGATGCAGGTCCGGCCTGGATGTCAATCGGCAGAGGTTCCGGTCAGAACCGGGCAGTAGATGCCGCTAAAGAGGCTCTAGCCAGCCCCCTGCTGGAATCTTCAGCCGCAGGTTCAAAGGGAGTGTTATTCAATGTAGTCGGTGGAACAAGCCTGTCACTTTACGAAGTCAACGAAGCAGCCGAGGTAATCAAACAGGCGGTCGACCCCGAAGCGAATATCATCTTCGGCGTCGCCAACGACCCGAGCATGGACAAGGATATAAGGATTACCCTGATTGCTACCGGTTTCCTTAACAAGGACGGTTACATCGGACAGGGCAAGGACGAGGAGCTTTCCGACTTCCTCAACAGCCTGAAGAAGAGCGAGGATGAACTGGATGTTCCTTCATTCCTGCGCCGTCCGCTGTTCAGCCACCGGAGGCAGGTAATAACTCCGTCAATGAAAGCCACGAAATCACCGCTAGAGACTCCTTCTCAATAAAATTCTCGGAGAATCTGCCAAATAATAAAGGTCGGCGTAAAAGATTTCACTTTTGCGTGGCGGATGACTGAGAAACAAAAAAGCTGTAGGCAATTTCGCTCTACAGCTTTTTTGTTTTTTCTGGCAGAATATCGGGAATCTGAGAACTGATAAATAAACATGGAAACCTCCTTGACAAACACTATATATTGTGGTATTGTCTCTATACTTTGCTATATAATGTAGGATTTAGCTATGAACTGCCCATATTGCGGATATGATAATTCGAAGGTAATCGACTCGCGAGATGTGAACGATGGGATACGCCGCCGGCGCCAGTGCCTGAAGTGTGATTCTCGCTTTACCACCTATGAGCGCTTACAGCCGGCAAACCTTTTCGTGATTAAAAAAGACCGGCGGCGGGAGGAATTCAACAGGGATAAATTACTCTCAGGTATCCGTAAAGCCTGCGAAAAACGCCCCCTGCCCACCGGAGCTATAGATAAACTTGCTGACGAAATTGAATCCGAACTCGATTCGCAGGGCAAGGCTGAAATTTCCAGCACTGTTATAGGCGATATTGTGATGGAGAGACTGAAAAACCTGGATTATATCGCGTATATCAGGTTTGCTAGCGTCTACAGGGATTTCACGGATATTACCGCCCTGAAACGCGAGATAGACACCCTGGTGAGTGATGAACCCGGGGAAATATCGATACCTGAAAACCAGTTGCCGCTGCTGCCGGCGGAAGACACAGAAACTCCATCCCGCAGACGCCAGAGGGTACGGAGATGACAAAAGATAATCAACCGGGAAATATTCTGACTGAACTGAACCGTACCGAGATTCT
>CAZIYN010000259.1:0-2728 GCA_964543495.1 uncultured Dehalococcoidales bacterium
CACTTACGGTTATCACTACCGCAGCAGGCCTCTCTTCACGGAGACTGGCCTCTTTTCTGCTATCTCGAACCAGGTCCGAGTTCCGTGTCGCCCTGCCTTTGCAGGGCTTTAAAAATCAACCTGCCAGACTCCGTATCTTGCATGAAGCTTCATGTCACACCTCCCGAAGCATATTCGAGTGGTCACTAATAGCTTCCTATTAATATTAGACCACGATTAGTGCCTGTTTGTCAATGTTTTGAGGCTGTATTTTGTGCTACTTTGAAGGTTGTAATTTTTACTATTGAGGCGTATTTTTCTAAAAAAATAGCAATTATGTCCATAAGGATATATAATTGAAAAAACACCACTTAACGGGATATTCCTCAAGGAAGGTAATACATGGTTGATAAATCAGAAAGACTTATGATATTCATAGATGGGAGCAATCTTTACCATTCTCTCAAGAGCCATTTCAAGAGAACCGATATCGATATCGGCAAGTTCTGCCAGAAGCTCCTGGACAGGCGCAGGCTGATAAGAATTTACTACTATAATGCACTTGTCGGCAGAAGAGAAGAGCCGGAACGGTACCGTGACCAGCAGACATTCCTGGCAAGCGTGAACGCGATACCTTACTGCGAACTGAGGCTGGGACGTCTGGTTTACATAAACTGGCCGAATTCTCCTCCATACGAGAAGGGGGTCGATATCATGCTGACCACCGACCTCCTGACTCACAGCTATAAAAATAACTACGACGTGGCGATTCTGGTAGCCGGCGACAGCGATTACGTGGGCGCTCTCCAGGCGGTGAAGGACAACGGTAAGAACGTGGAAGTGGCGCTCTTCGGAAAAGAGCGAACCTCCAGGCCTCTGAGAGAGGTCGCCGACAGGATAATCACCATAGATAAGAGGACGCTGAGGGGCGCCTGGAAATAACGGGCAATTAAAGTCTGTTTAATTAGGAGATTTTCCGTCGCTATCTGCGACTACGAAGGCTACGGCGTATTCCCTGGAATCAGAAAGGCTGATTGCCAGCCCATCCAGTCCCAGACTGTCTGCTTTTTCTCGGGCTTTTCCGTGGAGATTAACTACCGGTTTACCGCTGGGTTCCGATAATATCTCTATTTCTCTCCAGCCGACGCCTCTGGCGCCGGTCCCGAGGGCTTTCATTACCGCTTCTTTCCCGGCGAAGTGCGATGCCAGTCTTTCCGGGTTGTCCTTGCAGAGTTCCTGTTCGGACTTAGTGTAGACCCGGTTAAGAAAACGCTCTCCCCAGGTCTCCACAACTTCTTTAATGCGGTATATTTCTATAATGTCCGTTCCGATATGGTGCATTTCTTATCTAATCCAATCTGTTAAAGGTATATTTTAACATTATTGGTAATTTATTCAAATGTTATATATATTTTATATCCTCTTAAGTTACATTAAGGGTGGAGGGTGGGAATAGATATAAACCAGGGGGAGGGGTTTTGTACAAATATTCGGTTTGACATTCGATACTTTGAAATGGTTAAATCTGTGTTTTAGAAGGCTGTTTTCCACGGAGGGAAAGATACCGTTGTCCGCTGATAAAGAAGGGATGCTGAGTCCTTACAGGGTGCTCGACCTTGCCGGTGAAACGGGACTTCTATGCGGAAAAATACTCGGAGACCTCGGCGCCGATGTAATCAAGGTCGAGAGACCGGGGGGAGACGACGCCCGTAACCTGGGACCTTTCTACCACGACGAACCCGACTCCGAGAAGAGTCTTTTCTGGTTTGCCCTGAATACCAGCAAGAGGGGGATAACCCTCGATATAGAGACAATCGACGGGCAGGAAATTTTCAAGCAGCTGGTAAAAACCGCCGATTTTGTAATAGAGACTTTTACTCCCGGATATATGGACGGACTCGGCCTGGGATACAGCGACCTTGAAAAAATAAATCCGGGCATAATAATGGTGTCCATAACCGGGTTCGGCCAGACCGGACCTTACGCCAAGTACAAGACCTCCGATATTATCGCCTGGGGGATGGGCGGCGAAATGGCGCCCTACGGCGACCCGGACCGTCCACCGATTCATTTCAGCCACCATTCGCAGGTATTCCTTCATGCCGGTTGCGACGGAGCACAGGGAGCGCTGACAGCCCTTTTCCACCGCTGGAGTACCGGCGAAGGCCAGCAGGTGGATGTATCAGCGCAGGACTCGGTGGTCCAGTGCACCGAACATATTACGGCTAACTGGATGGTCAGGAAAGCGATTCCGATAAGGGGCGGCGAGAATATGGCCGGTCCGCGGCTGACCAGGCTCTGGCCCTGCAAGGACGGGCATATCGCCTGGTTTTTCTGGGGCGGCGCCATGTCCCTGCGTACCAACGTCCCCCTGGTTGAGTGGATGGACAAAGAAGGCTGGGGCGACGAATATATGAAGAAGTTCGACTGGTCTAAATTCGGAGGAGAGACCACCCAGGAAGAAGTCGACCTCCTGGAAGCGCCGACCGCTAAATTCTTCCTGGCCCATACAAAAAAAGAGCTTTTCGACGGGGCTTTGAAATACGGCGTTCAGGTATACCCGGTATCGACTCCCGCAGATATGATTGAAAACCCTCAACTTGCGGCACGTGACTTCTGGCAGGTAGTCGAGCACCCGGAGCTGGGCACTTCCATTACCTACCCCGGCGCTTTTGCCAACGCTTCGGAAGCTCCACCGAGTATATCACGTCGCGCTCCGCTTATCGGCGAGCACAATATGGAAATATAC
>CAZIYN010000260.1:0-2711 GCA_964543495.1 uncultured Dehalococcoidales bacterium
TACTAATACGGAACGTGTTATGCAGGCAGCTCTTCGCAGTCTTTCTAAGGGGCGTACCTGCCTGATTATCGCTCACAGGTTGTCCACTATTACAAGCGCCGACCGTATTGTGGCTCTTGAAGACGGAAGAATAGTTGAAACGGGTACCCACAAAGAACTCATGGCACAGAAAGGGCTCTACTACAATATGTACGAGACCCTCAGCGCTGCCGATTTACAGTAACATTCCTGGTACCCGTAACAGTCAGGTTTCCATGAAATATATCCTGAATAAACAGCCCCGGTTCCCCCGACAGGGAACCGGGATTTTCATTTTTAGAAATTCTTCTTAAAAACTGACTCTTATTGTTACCCGCCGGACATATTGCTTTCCATAAACTGATTTCACGCCTGTCGCAACTTTTTTGTAATCACATATTAACGAAATTGTAATGTTTTTTTTATATCCTGAGGTTGTATTTAACCAGTCAGTAATCCGCCCGTCATAGAATTTAACTATAGGTCTATATATATACGGAAAGAGAAGTGATTAAAAAAGTCGTCGGTTTAACAATAGCTCTTATACTTTTAGTAGGTATGTCGGGGATTGGTACCTGGGCGTATTTCAATGATGTTGAGACTTCGAGTGCGAATGTGCTGGCCGCAGGTACGCTCGACCTCAAGACCGACGACGTGGATGGGGTCAGCCAGACACTGCTGGCTTCGAATATAATGCCCGGAGATACAGTGGGACCCGAAACGATAATTCTGAAGAACAGCGGCACCCTGGCCGGTTCGAGCCTGGATTTGTCATTTTCCTATATAGAGGATGACAGCAGTCCGAACCCCGCTGATATGACTGCCAATGCTACCGCGGCAATACTCCAGCTTACCACCCTGAATTATAACAGCTCGAGTCTCCTGAGCAGCGTCAGCGACAACAACTCGAACGGTTACAAGGATGTCTACGATTTATCGACTGCGAACCTTACCGGCCTTGCCGGAATCGGTGCTTCTTCCACGAAGAATTTCGAGATTGCGGTAACTCTCAGGAACGATGCAAGTAAGGATTTTCAGGCCGACGGTATTGATATCACGATGAATTTTATTCTGAACCAGTAAGGAATTGTTGATGAAAAAAATCGCCTGGTATATGGTCTTAAGTCTGGTAGTGCTGCTGATGGTGGTGGCTGTGTTTATTTACGTGGCGCCGCACATTGGATGGCACGTAAGCGCCGTTGTATCGGGCAGTATGGAGCCCGCTATCAAGACGGGGTCGCTGGTGGTAACCTGCCCTGCCGACCCGGAAGATATCGTGGTGGGCGACATTATTACGTTCAATCCCGTATCGGTGGGCGAGAATATGATAACCCACAGAGTAATAGAAGTCCGGAAAAACTCGCCCATACGCTTCCAGACTCAGGGAGATAACTGCGGGATGCCTGACCCGTTCACCGTACCGGCGGAAAACCTGGTAGGAAAGATTTGCCTCCATATACCTTACGGCGGAAATTTCACGCAATTCCTGAAGACTCCGGCGGGATTCATCTCCTCCGTCGTCGTACCGGGAATACTGGTCTTCATAATGTACGTAATAAGTGTCTTTCGGGCGGTTACAGAGCGCAAGAATCAGGGAGCGGCTGAAAAAGCGTTATGATGAGCAGCAGGAAGTGGTTGATATTATCCCTGGCTATAGTAATGGTGCTGTCCCTGGTGACATACACCGGGGTTACCCACAGCTTCTTTGTGGATAATGAGCAGAGCACGGATGACGCTCTCGGTATCCGCTGGGGACTGTTCACTCTAAATGATGGTTTCGAAAATACGGGCAGTCCTGCCTGGGATGACTACTGGGACGAGAACGGCACCACCACCTGGGTACAGAGCACGGGTCAGGTGCACAGCGGCACCTATAGTGCCTACACCACGAATACTTACAGCGGTTACCTTACTTCCGATGAAATAGAGGCCTCCACTGCCGATAATATCTCCGTATCCTTTTACATTTTCATTAAAAACATAGAAGCCGGTGACTGCTGGGTCCAGCTCTATGACGGCACTACGTATGATAACTGGTATGACGCAACGACTATCGGTTCCAATAATAACTGGGTGCTGTTCAACCAGGTCATAACCGACCCCCAGTACCTGATTGCCGGGTTCAGAATAAGATTCGACAGTACGGCAACGGCCGAGTCCAATGACGAAGTCTATATAGACGATGTCGTAATCACCACCGATACGATACCGCCGGCAGACCCCACCGGGCTCATGGCTACCGGGGGCAGCGAACAGATAAGCCTGGACTGGAACAGCAATAATGAGACCGACCTCTGGGGTTACAACGTTTACCGCAGCACTACCAGCGGTAGCGGTTACGTGAAAGTAAACGGCAGCACTCCGGTTATTAATAGTGAATACACAGATTCACCTCTTTACAGTGCTGATGAGTACTTTTATGTTATCACAGCCGTAGACCTCGGAATGAATGAGAGCGGTTACTCGGATGAAGACAGCGCCTGGACTACGAATGCGGCACCAGCAGCGCCGACAGGATTGACGGCGAACCAGAGCGAGTTCCAGATAACTCTTGACTGGAATGACAACGTAGAGACCGACTTCACTGGTTATAACATCTACCGTGGTCTTGAAAGTGGCAATTATACGGTGACGCTGGAAACCCTGTGGCAAACCAGTAATTACACGGATACCGGTCTGACAAACGGTATCCC
>CAZIYN010000261.1:0-2701 GCA_964543495.1 uncultured Dehalococcoidales bacterium
CATTAGTTGCTATATCGGGCCAGCCTCCGCCTTTCTGAGTTACGGTGACAATGGGATTTATCAGGTAGTATGTCGGGAATATTCTGCCTATCCACTCTGGTATCTGGGGGAACATGAAAATAACAGCCGGTCCGAAAAGGATGATGCCTCCGCTCTTCCAGACGGCGAAAAGGGTATTGAAGTCCTTGAAGACAACACCGCATATCAGGCCCACTTCGGCAGCCATTAAAGCCCCCAGTACCAGAAGCATCACCAGCAGCCAGGGATGGGTGCCGAAAGCCTGATTGAGCAGCAGCACCACTATTCCTATAAAAACGCTTAGAATAACGCCGAACAGTCCTTTGGATATAAGAACGTCCTGGATAGATACAGGCGTGACAACGAGGGCATCCAGAGTCCTCTTCTCTTTCTCCGTTATTAATGAGGTTGCCGGAATAAAGACTCCTCCCAGGAATACAGCCATAAGCACTATCACCGGAAGCAAGCGGTCGCTCCAGGGAATATCTTCTTCTTCGCCGAGAAAGATGGACTCAATTTCAACCGGCGCTTCCTGCCCGGCAACATCTCTAATCAGGTCGCCTATGACAACAGCCAGGATAATACGGTCTTTTGCCAGGCTTTCTCCCCATACATAAACTTCAATCTCTGTTTTCGAACTCTGTTTAATGGCATCGTCGAATCCTTCGGGAAGTACCAGGCCCATGTCTACCGAGCCACTTTCGACCGCTTCTTTCAGTTCCGGTAACGAATCAAAGTCCCTGTATTTGACCGATTCGTGGTCCATCAGCATCCGGACAATCCGGGAATCGCCCTCATCTATGACTCCCAGCTTTGGGGTTTCACTGAAAAGGTTGCCGAAAATCAGTGAGAAGACAAATGAGATCAGGATTGGCATTATAAATGCCCATAAGAGAATGAATCCCTTCGGTCCCTGAAAAATTTCTTTTCTTAACAGGATTCCTGTATTTCTAATATTCATCGGGCTTTCCTCCGCAGTGCCAGAATGCCAATCCAGATAAATACCAGGTCTAGCGCGGCTACTACCAGCAGGTTGGTCCAGATGTCACCCCAGCCGGCACCGAAGTTGGCTACCCGGTGCACCGTGTCAATCAGATAATACGAAGGTATGTATTCTATCCAGCCGGTGACCGCCCCGGGGAACATTACTCCGAACGAGGGAATGAACATCGGGATAAGGACCAGCATGCCCCAGGCGAGTACCGACATAAAGTCTTTACTGAGGGCGGCGATTATGAAGCCGATTCCCGTAACCATAACCGCACCGAGAAACAGGGTAGTTATTATAATCAACGGCTGATGGTTCAGTCCGCCTGTAATACCCATGAACAGCAGTACCTGGATGAAAGCAAGGCTTATTCCCGTGAGACCCTTTGATACGAAGAACCCCTTTATGGATAACGGAGTAACCAGAAGGGCTTGCAGAGTACGATGTTCGATTTCCTCTGTAACCAAGGTGGCCATACCGAAGGTCTCGAATATCAGCAGCAAAACGGCGAGCATAGGACGCATCCGGTCTCTTGGCGGTATCTGCATTCCCATCATATCGGGACCGAGAATTTCTTCCTTCGTCTCGATATCCAGCTCCTGCCCCGTACGTTCGAAGACGAGTTCCTTGATTATAAGCTCGACGGCGTCCTTGTATTCAACGGGTATGTCGGAAGAGAAATAGGCTTTTACTTTTAATATATCGCCGGAGAGGAGGGCTTCTCTCATATTGTCCGGAAATACTATTCCTGCCAGGATATCACCCTCGATTACAGCATCCTGAAGGTCTTCCTCGGAGTCGAGAAATTCGATTCTCAAGCCTTCTTCATCCGTCTCCTCGATAGCCGGCAGCGGAATCGGCGTGTAGAACCCGATACTCAGGCTCTCGTCTATAGATTTGGGCATTATCCACAGATAGAGTGCCAGGTAGAAGACGATTCCGAGCACGGTTACTATTGCAAAAAACCGGTTTCTGATGAAAAGCGAATAATCTTTTACTACAAGGGCCCTTATGATTCGCCAACTCATTCCGTAAGTCCTCTCCCGGTAATGCTGATGAATATATCCTCCAGGGTGGCTTCCTCGCTGTGCATGGTGACAACTTTTTCTTTTTCGAAAAGTTGCTGGACAACCGCCGGAGTTTCAGGAGTATCAAGGATTATTTCACGGTCTTCAAGTCCGCCACTTTCGTTGGATATAATTGCTTTCAAAGCCCGTTTGCCATACTGTTGTTTCAGATTCAGCGGAGTATCGAGAGCGACGATTTTACCCTGGTTCATAAAGGCTACTCTATTGGAGAGCTTATCGGCCTCCATCATATCGTGAGTGGTCAGGAAAATGGTGGCTCCGCGCTCACGTTCTTCGAGGATTATATTCCTGATTCCTTCGGCGGATGTCGGGTCGAGTCCGGCGGTCGGTTCGTCGAGGAACAATACCTTCGGCAGGTTGACAATCGACCTAGCCACCATAAGGCGCTGCTTCATGCCCTTGGAGTAGTTCTCCACCCGGTCTTTCTCGCGGCTGGCGAGTCCGACTCTCTCGAGCAGAGCATCACCGTCGAACGGATTTATGTTGAAAATACGGGCGAACAGATTGAGGTTTTCCAGAGCGCTCATCTGTTCGTAGAGATTTGTCGTCTCGAAACAGACACCGATATCTCCCTGCACTCTGTCAACGTTCAGGGCGACATCCATTC
>CAZIYN010000262.1:0-2667 GCA_964543495.1 uncultured Dehalococcoidales bacterium
GACTGATTCTGCTCGGTATCGCTCCCTGCACCGCGATGGTCCTTGTATGGAGCTACCTGGCACGCGGCAATATGGGCCATACCCTGGTGATGACGGCAATAAACTCGCTGACGATGGTGGTGCTTTACGCCCCGCTGGCGGTCCTGTTACTGGGCATTTCCGGTATTAAAGTACCCTGGGAAACCATAGCCCTGTCGGTGGCTATTTACATACTCACACCGCTGATAGCCGGGTACTTTACCAGACGGCAGGTTATTAACAGGAAGAGCAGGGAGTGGTTCGAAGCAAGACTGGTGCCGGTACTGGGCAGGGTATCGATTATCGCTCTCCTGATAACGCTGGTTGTACTCTTCACCTACCAGGGCTACCTGATAATCGAGCTCCCGGCAATCATCGGAATAATCGCCGTGGGAATACTGGTCAACATCCTAGTGGTATTCGGTCTTACCTACCTTGTCGGCAGGTTTATGAAACTGAGTTATGAAGATGCCGCCCCGGCAGCGATTATCGCCGGCAGCAATCACTTCGAGGTGGCAATCGCCGTCGCCACCACCCTTTTCGGAGTAACTTCGGGAGCCGCTCTGGCAACGGTTGTCGGCGTTCTCACCGAGGTGCCGTTTATGCTGCTGCTGGTACAGCTGTGTAAGTCGACAAAAGGATTCTTCAACAGGGACTAAGAATCCGTTACACTTTCCAGTGCATGTAGGTCATATCCAACTGCTGCAGATATTCGGCGCCCAGGTTTTCATAGAAAGCCATCGCCAGTTTGTTCTTCAGAAAAACCGCCCATACAAGCTCACTCCCGCCGGCACGGCGGCAGATATCAGCCGCCGCTCCCATTAGGGCACGCCCGATACCCTTCCCGCGAGCCTTGGCAGTTACAAAAAGGTCCAAGACATAGATAATCCTGCCGCCGCGGTCGATATCATACCCCGGATGATAGAGGAGATAACCAACGACTCCGCTATTAGTTTCGGCAACGATACCTGAAAACGCTGGTTCAGGTCCAAAACCTTCTTCAAGATATCCCCGAGAGCCAATACTCGTAGGATTATTATCTCCGAGCGTAACTAAATAATCTGTGAACTCCTGTTCGAGTCGGGCTATTGACTCGGCATCTTCAGCAGTAGCCGGGCGAACGGTTATATTCATACGAGGAATAATACAGCAATCATCAGCTGCTGTAAATATAGAGCGGTTCGTTATCGGTTATGATTCTGGTCCCGGTCGCCAGCCATTCCGCGATATGCTTGGGGATTGAGAACATCGCCTGATGGGTCTGACCGTTATAACACCGGAGGTCGAGCCCTCTGGCGGCAATCCGGTTGTCTATCTCGATAGGAAGTATTGTGGGACTGAGGCCGGACGAGGCGAAGCAGAACCCCCAGGGACCTCCGAATGAGGGGACATCTATATAATAGGGATGAACGGATGAAAAAACGCTTCTCAGTGTATTGCACACAGAGGAGAAGCAAAGCAGTTCGTTCAGGGCTGCCGACCCCGCCTGGACGCTGATAATACCGTTGGGAGTCAGCCTGTCGCGGGCAATTTCGTAAAATTCGCGGGTATAAAGCAGGTAAGCGGGCCCTTCTTCAACGGGTTCCGTTAAATCGATTATTATTATATCAAAGGATTCTCCGCACTCAGCCAGGTATTTCCTGGCATCCGTGTGGTGAAGCTCGGTCCTTTCATCTTCAAAGGCTCCCCGGCTGTATTCCGGGAAATATTTCTTACAAGCGGTAATTACCTCTTCATCGATATCTATCATTACCGCTTTTTTTACCGTATCATGATTCAGTATCTCTCTTAATGTAGCTCCTTCACCTCCACCGGCAATAAATACACTTTCCGGTCGGGGATGAACTACCATCGCCGGCTGTACCAGCGCTTCGTGATAAATAAATTCGTCCAGCTCGCTCGACTGAATTTTACCGTCGAGTACCAGGCACCTGCCGAAGTTGCTGGTCCTGATTATTTCGATAGACTGAAAATTCGTCTGTCCGCGATAGAGGACTTCCTCGATGCGGTACAGTTGAATGAAATCATCGCTTATTTTATCTTGAAACCATTTATCAGGGTCTGCGTTCATCATTTGTCCTGAACTGTCTATACGGTGTCCAGAATACCTCTTTGAATCTCAAGTATCGAATGATTCTTTGCCCCTAGCTCTTTCACGAGAATCTGGGCGGCTTTGGTGGGATTAACGGAATCGCCGCAGGTAAAGATGTCGATGGCGGCGTATCCGCATTCGGGCCAGGTGTGAATGAAAAGGTGAGATTCTGCGATAATTACCACGCCGCTTACTCCCTGAGGCTCGAACTGGTGAAAGGAATTTCCCAGTACCGTGGCTCCGGCCTCGCTCGCTGCCTGCGGAAGGATTCTCTGAAGAAAGCCCAGGTCATTTAATGTCTCCCTGTCGCAGTCCTTCAGTTCCAGCATTAAATGTTTTCCTAATGCATTCAACCACCTACCCTCCTTAGAAGAGTTTTTTAATGCCCTGATTTCTAAGTCAATCAGGGCATATACAAGAATTCAAATATTAAAATGGTATTTCAGAAAGCTACTTTATCAGGGTAAACCCAGTCCTTTATTCAGCTTCTTTACATCTATATTCTGTTCGATAAGCTCAACTATCCTGGGCAGTTTAGCTCCCAGGCTGAGTTTACC
>CAZIYN010000263.1:0-2648 GCA_964543495.1 uncultured Dehalococcoidales bacterium
CATACAGGTGGTGGGATATCTCCTGTTCGGCCTGGCGGTAGGAATTAGCATGTGCGTAGAAGGCGTCGGCGATACTCTTTTTACAATGATTATTACTCTGATAAGCATGTGGGGAATTCAGGTGCCGCTGGCGCATTATATGCCGAAGTTTATAGAGCCGGGCTACAACGGAGTACGCTGGGCGATGGTGATTGCCCTGGCTTTCAGGGCCGTTATCTACGCGGTATATTTCAGAATGGGAAGGTGGAAACGGCGTAAAGTTTAGGTTAATTGCCCCTTGTATCTATTGACAAAAAGTTGTACAAAGTTGAGAATTTATATTTAACTGAACCGGGAAATTGCCTTGATAGATGACGCTTTCACAAAAGACTGGACCGAAGGTAGTATAGTCCGCAATTTATGGTCGCTATCCTGGCCGATGATGGTCAGCTCCAGTCTCCTGATGCTGGGTCCGACCATCGATATGATATGGATAGGGAGGCTGGGGTCTTCTTCCATGGCTGCCGTGGGTGTTTCCGGTATGGCGGTTATGGTAGCCAACTCGATAGTAATGGGCGTGTTCACCGGTCTGAGGGCAATGGTGGCGCGCTTTGTGGGCGCCGGAGATATCAGGGGCGCCAACCACGTAACCCAGCAGGCGTATATACTGGGGGCAATCCTGGCGGTAGTTATCGCCATGATAGGCATATTCTTTTCGGAGCAGATATTAAATCTGCTGGGAGTGGAACCGGACGTTATCGAGCTCGGCGCCGCCTATATGCGGATTCAGTTCATCGGTATGGTGACGATGTCTCTGCTCAGGATTACCGAAGCGGCGATGCAGGCTTCCGGAGACACAATTACCCCGATGAGAATAGCCATATTTTTCAGAATTCTCCATATCGGCCTGGCGCCTTCGCTTATCTTCGGGCTGTGGATATTCCCTGAAATGGGAGTCCGCGGAGCCGCCCTGACAAGTGTTATCTCGCAGGGTGTGGGCGGAGTCCTCGGGATGTGGTGCCTTTTAACGGGGCGGACACGGATGAAGCTCAGCTTCAGGAATTTCAGCTTCGACCCGAATATAATCTGGCGTCTGGTGAAAATAGGGATTCCGGCGTCAGTTACAGGGATGGAGAGGAGTTTTGCCAACCTGCTGCTGGTTAAGTTCATTTCCCCGTTCGGTACCGTCCCCGTGGCAGCTCATTCGCTGATGCAGAGAATAGACGCTTTTGTGAATATGCCGGCGGTCGGGTTCGGCGTCGGTGCCGGAGTGTTGGTGGGGCAGAACCTCGGTGCGGGTAAACCGGACCGGGCCGAGAAAAGCGGCTGGACCGCTGCCTTTATCTTTACCGGTCTCATGGTTTTCGCTTCATTAGCTATCTGGTTCCTGGCGCCGCATATTATTAGAATTTTCAACAGCGAGCCCGAACTGGTTGAAACAGGCAGTCTGTTCCTGAGAATACAGATAGGTCATTATCTGGCGTTCGGTTGTGTCGTGGTCCTCAGCCAGTCGCTGAACGGTGCCGGCGATACCATGATACCGATGCTGGTTACTTTGCTGACGATGTGGTTCGTGCAGGTACCGCTTTCCTACTTCCTGACGAGCCGTACCGTCATAGGAGCGGCAGGTGTGAGGTGGGGAATCGTGGCGGGGCTGATTATCCGGTCATGTATATATGTAGCGTACTTTAAGAAAGGCCGGTGGAAGAAGAAGAAAGTATAAATAACGGCTGTGCAGGGTATGAGAAGAGAAACCCTGCAGATATTCTATAAGGTAAGGTATTGAGTTCCGGTTAGAGGCTCATATCGAACTGAGTGGTGATAGCCTCTTCCGGCAGCATATTATCGAGTATTTTTTCCAGTGCCATCGTGTGGCTGCATGTCCCCCAGTTAGAGAAGAAGGCGCAGGTGCAGTTCCATTTTCCTTCGTGGTAGCCGACGATGTAGTCATCACTTCCGCCGCGGAATTTTACAGAGAGGTCGAAGAAGGTAATCCTGTCTTTTTCCTGGGCGTAAAGTTTGGCTTTTTCAATTTTTCCTATCAGGCTCGACTGCATTTCATACCTCCTTCAAAATAAAAAGGCACTGACTGTATTTAATCAGTGCACATCCCTTCCCCGATTCCGAAAACAGTTTCTGCTATCATTTTAACCGCGTTCCATTATACTGTCCCTTTATATTAAATTCTACTCTTTTTTAAACTATTAGTCCAGAATATCGGGATAGTTTTTATTAAAAAAATTACGGAATATATATGACAGGATTAACAGAATTACGTTACAATATCCAGTGAGTAAATAAGGAGTAATTGTTTTGATTTGTAAAGATAAGGTGGCTATCGTGACCGGCGCTGCCGGCAGAGGCATGGGGAGAAGCATCGCGCTTACTCTTGCCCGGGAGGGCGCGGATGTCATCGTAAACTACCTTACGAGTGAAAACGAAGCAAAAGAAATAGTCGATTATATTAAAAGCAGGGGCGGGAGAGCGCTGGCATTTCAGACCGATGTATGCAACCAGCACCGGTGCCATGATATGTATAATGCGGCGGTTGAAGAATTCGAAAAGGTTGATATCTGTATAGTTGGTCCCGGCGCCGGCTGGCACCCCGAAGCTATCGACAAACTGGACTCGACGGAGGCACTGGAAGATGTCGATAAAGAGACGGCCCC
>CAZIYN010000264.1:0-2643 GCA_964543495.1 uncultured Dehalococcoidales bacterium
AGTATGTGGAAAGACCGGTTATCTGCCCCAGGGCGGCTTTCTGGGTCTCCCGTATATAGAAAATAACCGCCCCGGCTGCCCTTACCGCCAGCGGAAGCCCGGCGCAGCCGTAGCCATCGAGGGCCGAGACTTTGAAATGGTCGAGCAGCGCCTGCTGAGCAATTGTATGCTCGAACCTGTAGCTGTCGAGTGGAGTTACAGGCACATCTATGTCCAGCTCGGGCAGGTCTGTACCCTCCGGCACTATCAACTCTGAAGGATTCAGCCTCCTGAGCTCTGTCAGCAACCGCGAAAACGGTACCTGTGTGGCGGCAAACTCGCTGGTCGTGATATCGATATAGGCAATGCCGGCTGCATCCTCGCCGGTAACCAGACTAACCAGGTAGTTGTTGGCTTTGCTATCGAGTAGTCCCGGTTCGACGACCGTTCCCGGCGTTACCACCCGGACTACCTCCCGCTCCACAATCCCTTTCGTTTCGCCCGGTTGGGTCATCTGCTCACATATTGCCACCTTGTGGCCGCTGTTTACCAGCCTGCCCAGGTAGTTGTCCAGGGCATGATACGGAATACCCGCCAGCGGCACCTTGTTGCCTTTGCCCATTTCCCGGGAAGTAAGGACGATATCGAGCTCCTTCGAAACGATTTTAGCGTCGTCATCGAAGGTCTCATAGAAATCTCCCAGACGGAAAAGGACGATTGCCTGCGGGTATCTCCGTTTTATTCTCAGGTATTGCTGCCGGATGGGAGTAGAACCGTCTTTCATTACCGTATATTCTACCAGAACAGCACTGAAATTTAACCCCCTGTTATTGAAAAAACAGAGCCCGAACCATTAAACTTACAGAAACAACCGTTAGCTTTTAAGGAATAATATAATGGCACCCGAATTTATAGGACGGGATATTTCGGTCACCGTAGGCGGAGAGGTAAAGACTCCCGTATCATTCAAGCTGGATAAAAAAGAGTACCTAATCGACGAGGTACTCGATTCCTGGCCCGATTACGGTTTCAGCAGGACCAATTCGCGTACAAAAAAATGGTACCAGCGCCGACAACGCAACTATTACCATGTTAAGACTACAGAGGGCGAGGTCTATGAAATCTATTACGACCGGGGTGTCAGCCTTAAAAACCCGGGATATAAAAAATGGTTTCTTACCCGCAAGCTCCAGTGAATCAATATGAAAGTATATTTTGTAACCCACTCGACATCAACCGATAACGAATCCGGACTGGCTTCCGGCTGGAATAATCCCGAACTGTCGGAGACGGGTATCCGGCAGGCTAAAGAACTTGGAGACAGATTCAGGGATATCAGAATAGACCTTGCCTGTTCCTCCGACCTGGTAAGAGCCGTGGAAACGGTATTCATGGCTTTCAGCGAGCATTTTCCCCTAATCGTGGACAGAAGACTGAGAGAAATAAACTACGGCGATTACAATGGCAAGCCGAGAGATATAGTCAATCCTATGAAAAAAGACAGGATTTCCGAGCAGTTCCCTAGCGGTGAGAGCTATGAGCAGGCAACGGAAAGAGTCCACGGCTTCTGCAGGGAACTGAAGGCGGACCATTCGAAAAAAACGGTAATAATCGTCGGTCACACCGCCACCCAGTTCGCTCTTGACACACTTACCGGCAAAAGGACACTTGAGGAATGTCTGAGCAAACCGTTCGAATGGCAACCGTACTGGGAATATAATCTTTAGTCTGGTTGCAGGTAAATAAAAAGAGGGGCTTTCGCCCCTCTTTTTATATCTATAATTTATTACGTTTTATGCCTTTTCCACTTTTACCGCGCAGACTTTATATTCCGGTATCTTGGCATCCGGGTCGAGCGCCGCATTCGTCAGCACGTTCACCGGGCTCTCGGCAAAATGGAAGTCCATCGTAATCATGCCTTCCAGGGTCCTGCCCGTTACCATTGCTTTTGCTTTCACTTCACCACGGCGCGATGATACTTTCACCATATCGCCATCGGCGATATTCAGAGCGGCAGCATCGGCGGGATTAATCTCGACAAGTTCTTCGCCCTGCAGTTCGTTCAGGCCTTCCACCTTTCGGGTCATCGTCCCGGTATGGAAGTGGAACGGGCTCCTCTCACTGGTAAGAATCAGTGGGTAATCCTTATCGGCAACCTCCATAGGAGGCTTGTATTCAAGCGGACTGAACAGTCCTTTTCCTCTTACAAACTGCTCGGTATGAAGCACCGGGGTTCCGGAATGGTCGGAATCCGGACAGGGCCATTGAATTCCGCCTTTTTCGATTCTCCTGTAAGAAATACCTCCGTAACTCGGGGCAAGGCTGGAAATTTCATCCATAATCTTCGAAGGACTGCCGTAATCGAATCCCTTGGCGTCCATCTTTCGCGCCAGCCGGCAAACTATCTTCCAGTCCGGGACCGAATCGCCTACGGGATTTATAGCCTTGGTAACACGCTGGACTCTTCGCTCAGTATTTGTGAATGTACCGTCCTTTTCGGCAAAGCTGGACGAAGGTAATACCACATCGGCCATCTGCGCCGTCTCGGACAGGAACACGTCCTGCACCACCAGGAAATCGAGCGCTTCAATAGACTTGCGTACGTGGTTGGCATCCGGTTCACTCAGCACCGGGTTTTCCCCGATTACATAAGCAGCCTTAATC
>CAZIYN010000265.1:0-2630 GCA_964543495.1 uncultured Dehalococcoidales bacterium
GCACCATTACCCGGAAACGTTACCTTATATGGAGAAGGGATGTATGAAAAGGGGGGACAAGTGCAATGAAACAATCACCCAAGTCTTCTGGTTCAGGTAATTCCGGAATAATTGCCGGACTCCCCGCCTATAATGAGGAAAGCTATATAGGCACTGTAATTCTGAAGACTAAAAAATATGTCGACGATGTTATTATAGTCGACGATGGCAGCAGCGACCAGACGGCAGAGGTTGCCAGACTTGCCGGAGCTACAGTAATTCGGCATGAAAAAAATACCGGTTACGGCGCCAGTATCCAATCGCTTCTCACCGAAGTAAGGAAAAGAAGTCCTGGCGTATTCGTCCTGCTTGATGCCGATTCCCAGCATAATCCGGATGAAATACCCGAACTTATTAAACCCCTTTCGGAGGGATATGATATCGTAATCGGCTCAAGGGCGCTGCAGCGGAAAGATATCCCCCGCTACCGCCGCATGGGGCAGAGGGTAATAGCCTATTTTTCCGGAGTCCTGTCAGGAGAAAAAGGTATCGATTCCGAGTCAGGGTTCAGGGCTTTTTCGAAAAAAGCGATAGAGGCGCTTTCACTGCATGAGAATGGCATGGCAATATCCGCCGAAACAATAGCCAGGGCAGCCGAAAAAGGTCTGAAAATAACGGAAATACCGATTTCAATCAGGTACACCGTGGACGGTTCAACATTAAATCCGGTCGTTCACGGCCTGGACGTACTGCGCCGGATACTCGTGATGATATCTGAAAAGAAACCCCTGTATTTCTTCGGACTCGGCGGTATGATTTTTACCGTAATCGGCCTTGGTGCCGGAATCAGAGCACTCAGTCTCGTTGTCAATGGATATCCGGCTGTCAACGGATGGACACTGGCAGCACTCTTACTCCTCCTCGTCGGTATATTCGGCCTGTTTACAGGAATAATACTTAACGCTCTCACGAAGCGCAGAATCGACTGAGTCTCCTGTTACGAATTTCAAGCATGGTCCCGCCTGTCAGTAGACCGGTACATAGCAGAGTATTATGCTGAAGATAGCTCTTATAAATCCTCCGCAGTCCACAAATTACCCGCAGCCCCCCATGGGTCTCGCCCAGATTGCCTCTGTCCTTGAAGCAGCCGGTCGCCCGGTCAGAATAATCGATGCCAACGCTTTACAAATCGTACCTGCGGATATACCCGGCCATATCGAAGATGCTGATATCATCGGTCTTACGGCGATGACTCCGACAATCAGCACCGCTCTGGAAATCGCCGGCTCCGTTAAAAAGTCCCGACCTGAACTGCCCATAATACTGGGGGGCGCTCATGCCACGCTGCTCCCCGAAGAGACTCTCTCCGCGTCTCCCGATATCGATATAGTCGTCAGGGGCGAAGGAGAAGAGACCGTTCTTGAACTGCTGACCGCCCTCGAAAAGGACACTCCTCTGAACGATATCGCGGGAATAAGCTACAGGAAAAACGGGGACATTATCAGCAACCCGGTAAGGCCCGGAGAAGTCGAACCCGATTCTCTCCCGTTCCTCGCCTACCATCTGCTACCATGGAAAAAGTATAAACCTCACCCTCCGCACGGACGGGCTTTGCCGTTTGCGGTGACCATCACCAGTCGCGGCTGTCCCTACCAGTGCGCCTACTGTTCGAAGCCGGTCTTCGGCAAGAAATTCAGGGCACAGAGCCCGGAGAGAGTGGTCAGGGAGCTTGCTTACTTCCAGGAGAAACTCGGTATAAAAGAATTCGCTTTCTACGATGACGTTTTCACGCTGAACAAGGAACGGGCTTTCAGCATATCCGACCTTATATTAAAAGCGGGGCTGAAATTGCACTGGACCTGCGAGACCAGGGTCAACCTGGTTGACAGAGAACTGCTGCTTCACATGAAACGCTCCGGCTGTTACGCAATCGCCTACGGTATAGAATCGGCTTCCGAGGAAATTCTCGATTCCATCTGCAAGGATATAAGCCTGGAACAGGTGGAAGAAGCCGTTAATTTGACCCGCGAGGTGGGAATTCAGACCGTGGGGTATTTTATGCTGGGCTCTCCCGGCGAGACTCCGGAGACGATAAGGCAGACAATCGATTTCGCCAGGAAACTGAAGCTGGACTTCGCCCAGTTTTCCATTACTACGCCGTTCCCGGGCACCCAGCTTTACGAAACTTACATGCTAGATAAGGTGGATAAGAAAATTCCGTGGGAGAGTTTCGTCTACGCCGGTACCGGAGAAGGAGTAACTCCCGTTTTTGAGAGCGAACACCTCAGCCGGGAAGAAATTCAGCGGTGGGCGAAACGCGCTTACAGGGAATTCTACCTGCGGCCTTCTTACGTATGGCAGCGGGCACGCCAGATTAAATCTTTCGGCGACCTTCAGATGGTCGCCAGGGGACTGACGATGCTCCTCGGCAACCTGCGGAAGGGTTGAACAACGTTCGATAATTCATAATTACGTACCGTTTGTGACGCTTGACATATCCGCAGCACGGCGATAGACTAAAACATCACTTTTGGTAGGGAAAGGCGTACACATATGATATTCCCGTAATGCCAAGCTGAGAATCCCGATAATCAAAAATTCTGCGGTGAGTGCGGAGCACAACTTATCCAGGTATGCCCTCAATGTGGGAT
>CAZIYN010000266.1:0-2555 GCA_964543495.1 uncultured Dehalococcoidales bacterium
CCATGGTAGCCCCCAGCTTTTTCGCCATCTCCCTGCGTCCCTTTACCGGTTCGGAAACAAGCACTTTAGCTGCCCCGGCGACCTGCGCTACCTCCTGTATCAGCAGACCGATTGGTCCGGCGCCGAGGATAGCGACTGTTTTACCCGGTACTATATTCGCTGCGTCCACGGCATGAACGGCAACAGATACCGGTTCCAGGAGGGCTCCCACCTCCAGGCTGACGCCTTCCGGAAGCGGGTACACGGCACCGTCGTTATAAACGGCGTACTCGGCATAGCTCCCGGTATTATGAACAGCATTCTCGCAGTAGTGCTCCATCTGGTTCTGGCAGTAATAACAGTTTCCGCAGTAACCGCGGAAATTCATCGCTACTTTCTGCCCCACCTTCAGGTCGCTCTTTACCTCACTGCCGATTTCGACGATTGTCCCGGAAGCCTCATGCCCCATAATTCTCGGTCCGGCGGGACGCGGCATCCCGGGAGGACGGCTGGCGGCGAATTCTGGGTCTATCATATGCAGCTCGCTGCCGCAGATTCCGCAGTATGCAATCTTTACCTTTATCTTGTCCGGGGCCGTCTCGGGCTCCGGCATATCCATTACTTTTATTTCACGGTCTTCGGTCACCACTGCTGCTTTCATTATTAATATCCTCCTGAAATTTATCTGTTTTGCGGTGTTTTTATTATGCAGAACTGACTGCCCGCCGTCAATTTTCCCACCCTCACGCCACCAGCCTTGACCCAATTGTCATTCTCTTCCTGCTGTCATTCCGGCTCTCTCCCTGTCATTCCGGCGAAAGCCGGAATCCAGAAATCTTAGCTGACCGAACATATAATACAAAAAAGGGGCTGGACAGAATAAATCCGGCCCCTTAAATTATTTATTATACGCGGTGGGAGTCCTGTTTTACTATTTACCCTTCTTGCCGGCGGCGGCCAGCGGTGCCACGGCAAGCCAGAGTATGATTGTTATAAGCATGGATGTCACGTAGTTGACATCCGGAAGACCGAGTTTAACCGCGACAAAATCCCATAATGCCATCAAAATCAACGAACTCAGGAAAAACCCGGGGATTGCCGCCATTATTCTGAAATAACCCATCATAATCGTTCCTCCTTGATTAATACTATCGATAGTCTATTATAACGGCCTGACGATAGCCCGTGCCGGTGCCGCGTCTCCGCCCTGCAACCTTATAGGCAGGCAGATTAACTCGCAGGGACCGGGAGGTACCTCGGAAAGGTTTATCGCTTCCAGGATCCAGATGCCGTTGCTCAGTATCGCCCGGTGCGCCGCCCTGTTGCTCTCGCTGTCTGTCCCTGAGCCCAGGGCAATATAATCGATACCGACAACCGATATCTTCCTGTCCACCAGGTGCTCGGCCGCCTCCGGAGTCACGTATACATAATCGTCCATGAACCTGTCCGTCTTATAACACCTCTCGGAATTCAGCGTCTTGAACAGGATGCGTTCGCCCGCCTGGATATCGTACGGCTCGATTTCTTCTACTTTCACGCTCACAGGGTCTTTGATTCCTATTACCCGCGCCGGACCCATAATCGCGTCTATCGGCATGGCGTCGATTGTCAGCGCGTCCGGGATGAAATGGAGAGGAGCGTCTATATGAGTTCCCGTATGAGAAATTATCTCAAGTCCGTACAGGTCCGTCCTCTCGCCCATACTCCGCTGCAGGATTTTTCTAATCTTCGGCTGTTCGTCCTGCGGCCACCACCTCATGTTGCCGTGCAAAGGCCACGAAACATCTATCCACTCTGATTTTCCGGCCATACTGTACCTCCTCAAACGAACATCTCTAAATATTCACCTTTCACACAGTATAACATCAATTATTATTTCTTTGAACATTTAATAAACGGACTGCTTTTTAGCAGCCCTTTTATCCTTTTCGGCCTAGTTCAGCAAGCCTGGTAATAGTGTTGATATTACGGACAGTCCCCTGCTGAGACATCTGCGGGAGCTTCAGTTTTGAGCGCCCCATACCGTCGGGATAGTGAATATAAACTTCGCGACCATAAATTATTACCTCTTCACGCCCCGGAATGGTTACCTCTTTTAATAAGTCCTGCGGTACCGGAGTTGTAAAAAACGTAACGCCTACCTGTGCGGGATTTGCGTCCGGAAACGGATTATGAGTAACAACCGATTCGAGCTCTCTCACCATCCGCATAACTACGGGAATGTGTTTACCCTCGCTGGCAAGCAGCGCATTTTCCAGCTTCTTCACCAGCGTTTCTTCCGGGAGTTCGCTCCTGAAAATTACGTTACCGCTCTGAATATATGTGCTGACATTTTTCAGTCCTGTCTGAGCGCAGATAGAGTGAAGCTTTTCCATCGGCAGCCTGGTAGCACTACCGACATTTATCCCGCGTAAAAAAGCCACATAAGTTTTCAAAATCAAACATAATCCTGAAAATATATACTCGATTCTGGATTCCGGGATTAAGACTCTTGATTCTGGTCTCGCCACTTCGTGGGGGCTGGTCGGGGTGAGAGGACTTGAACCTCCGACCTCAGCGTCCCAAACGCTGCGCGC